>CAIXVA010000030.1 GCA_903922745.1 uncultured Actinomycetes bacterium | reverse complement strand
AATTCGATCAAGGTGGGCCTGCGTTAATGCAACAGAAGTGATTTCTCCAGCAATAAGTTTTGCCGCCATATCGGCTGCGTTATTACGAATCATTCTTCACCCAAAATCTGCGGAACACGGAAGCGTTGTTCTTCCTGTGCAGGTGCTCCAGATAGTGCTTCTTCAGGAGTAAGACTTGGCACCACTACATCTGGGCGGAAGACATTGCGAAGTGGCAGTGGGTGCGAAGTTGGCTCAACATCTGCGCTGGCAACCTCTTGAACTCGGGCAACTGCATCCAAAATAACTGTGAACTCGTTAGACAGATTCACTAACTCTTCATCACTCATCTCGATGCGGGCTAAGCCTGCAAGTTTTGCGACATCATCGCGTGAAAGGCTGGTCATGGGCTGCAGTCTAATTAAATTGCGCACTAACTGCGAATTTGCCCATTTCCGGTAACAATCCAAGTGGTCGTGGTCATCGCTTCAAGTCCCATAGGGCCACGGGCATGTAATTTCTGATTTGAGATACCAATTTCAGCCCCAAATCCCATCTGCTCACCATCTGTAAATCTGGTCGATGTATTGACCATGACAGCTGCACAATCTGCCAAAGCAATAAATCTATTCACATTTTCTTTATTCTCAGAAATTATCGCCTCTGTGTGCTGAGTTCCGAACTTTGCAATGTGAGCACTTGCAGCATCAACAGATGCAACTATTGCAACATTAATTTCCAAAGTTCCATACTCGGTACAGAAGTTTTCATCGGTGGCTAACGTTGCTGGAATACCGGCAGCCTTAGCTATTTCAAGTGTTGCAGCATCTGCATGCACGATAACCCCAGCCTCGTGTAAAGCCTTAAGTGCAACCGGCCCAAACTCATTAGCTACAGCAACGTGAAGTAGAACTGTTTCTGCAGCATTACATACGCTAGGGCGCTGAACCTTTGAGTTGATGATGATTGGTAAAGCCTTTGAAAGATCTGCAAATTCATCGATATAAACGTGGCAAACGCCCGCACCTGTTTCGATCGTCGGAACAGTTGATTCATCAACGACCATACGGATTAATGCAGCGCTACCTCGAGGGATCACTAAATCCACTTTACCTCTAGCATTTAGTAGAGCTTTAACCGTCTCACGGTCTTCCGATGGCACTAACTGAATTACATCTGGCGAAATTGAAGTTGTAACAAGAGCTTCACGCATGACGCGCACCAAAATCTCATTGCTATGGGAAGCACTAGATGAACCGCGTAGAAGCGCAGCATTACCTGACATCAACAAAATTACTGCAGCATCAACAGTCACATTCGGACGGGCTTCATACACCATTCCAATGACGCCAAAAGGAACTGAAATTTGTTCTAATTCAATACCGTTAGGCAAAGTTGATTTACGCAATGTGACACCTAGCGGATCTGGAAGTTGGCTTACTTGGCGCGCTCCCCCGGCAATCCCCTTGATGCGCTCAGGAGTTAATAAGAGCCTGTCTAAAAGTGATGAATTCAGATTTGCTGCACGTCCTGCAGCCATATCCTTTTCATTGGCAGCAAGAATTTCAACGCTGCGTGTTTCGATAGCATCAGCAATGGTTTCAAGGGCTGCTTTGCGCTCAGAACCAGTTGCAATACTTAAAGTGCGTCCTGCAACACGAGCTGTGTCAGCTAATGAGTTGATCAATGTCTGCGCACTCATTTAGATCAACACCAAATCATCACGATGAACGAGTTCACGTTCATATTCTGCGCCCAATGATGCCGCAAGCTCTTTTGTAGAACGCCCTAACATCTGTGGCAAATCTTCAGAATCAAATGCAACCAAGCCACGTGCAATTACTTTTCCAGTTGGGCCCACCAATTCAACAGCATCTCCTGCAATGAACTCACCCTCAACAGCTGTAACACCGGCAGGCAGCAATGAAACGCCTCGCTCTAAAATTGCGGTAACTGCTCCAGCGTCCAGGATTAACTTGCCTTGTGGCGTAGTTGCATGTGCAAGCCAAAGAAGTCGCGAAGTGGTTTTGCTTGCTTGGGCATGGAAGTGAGTTCCAGACTCTTCACCGCGAAGTGACTTTTCTGCATCAGTCAGAGATGTCAGTAACATTGGAATTCCTGCAGAAGTCGCAATGCGTGCTGCCTCAACTTTAGTAACCATTCCTCCGCTACCAACACCTGCGGTTCCGGCACCACCAAGTACTACATTTTCAATATCTGCGATGTTCTTAACTTCATTAATTCTCTGCGCTCCCGCTTGCGAAGGAGGTGCGTCATACAGGGCATCAATGTCTGAAACCAACACCAATAGATCTGCACCAATTAAAAGAGCAACAAGTGCGGCCAAACGATCATTGTCACCAAAGCGAATCTCACCAGTGCCAACAGAGTCATTTTCATTAATGATTGGTACAACACCTAATTGCAAAAGGCGAAACAAAGTTCGTTGTGCATTTTGGTAATGAGAACGGCGGACTACATCTTCGGTTGTAAGAAGCACCTGCGAAGCCGTTATCCGGTGACGAGCAAAACTTTGGGTGTATTGAGCAACTAATAACCCTTGACCAACGGATGCAGCAGCTTGTTGTGTAGCCAAATCCTTTGGACGAGTTGCTAAGCCAAGTGGTGCAAGTCCTGCTGCGATTGCACCGGAGGAAACAACTACTACTTCTGCTCCACCTGCTTTGCAGGCAGCAACAACATCTACAAGTTTGTTAACTGCATCTGCATCAAGTGCTGACCCGGCTTTACCAGTTAGAGAGGATGAACCAATCTTGATGACGATGCGTTGTGCAGAGGTAATCTGCTCTCGGCTCACTTGTCATCTCCATCCTCTGATTCTTTAACGATAATGCCTGAAAGTTTAGGCGTGTGAGGGTCAACTACGTTGTATTCCCACTGCTTGGCGATTTCATCTTCGCTCAAAATATCTT
>CAIXVA010000029.1 GCA_903922745.1 uncultured Actinomycetes bacterium | reverse complement strand
TAGCTCAGAAAATTCAGCCATCTCATGTCCGTCAAAACCAATAATTGAAATGTCATCTGGTGCTTTTAATCCATGACGGCGCAAAGCTTGCATTGCGCCCATTGCCATTTCATCTGATTCACAAAAGATTGCAGTGGGTCTATTTGGGCGAGCCAATAAATCATCCATCGCACGTGATGCGGTGTGCATAGTGAAGTCACCATGTACTTCACGTGAAGGTAGCCATTCCAGGCCGCTTTCGGCCAATGCTTGCATAAAACCTTTGCGGCGATCCTGCGGAACGCTGAAGTTAAATGGATCATCGGGACGGCCTGACATTAAACCGATCTTTTTGTGCCCTTGATTTACAAGGTGCTGCGTAGCTGTTTTTGCAGCAGCTACGTCATCAATTTTGATTGATGCACAACTTGCATGCTCCATCCCGACAAGGGCAATTGGAACACCAAGGCTTAGAATCGAATCAAACTCTTCTTCAGTTGGTGGCAAAGAAATAACAATTAACGCGTCGACCCGCCCCTTTAACAATTGGTGCTGGAAAAGACGTTCGCGACCCTTCATCTGTGAAAAGTTGTACAACAGTAAATCCAAGCCAGCTTCGCGAAGAGCTTGTTCTGCGCCGCTAATTACCTGCGAGAAATACCAGCGGGAAATGTATGGTGCCACAACGCCTACGGCATTTGTCCGTCCACCAACAACGTTCTGGCGATCCGACGTTAATGGATAGTTCAGTTTTTCAGCAGCTGCAATAATCTTTTCGCGGGTTTGCTGATTCACATGATGGAGACCACGAAGTGCGCGAGAAACTGTTGCAGTGGAAACTCCTGCTTCTTCTGCAACTTCTTTAATTCCTGCCATGTGATCACCTCCTGCGCCGGTAAATACTGCAAAAATTTCTGCAACAACTGCAAAAGTATGACAAGAAACCTGCAATAAGCAATTTCGTGCGTGAAATAGGGGTAGATTGACGATCATGAGCAACCAAATTGAAACCCAGATCGATGTAACACTGACCGAGCGCAATCGCGTAACCGCACTATTTCGCCTGGTCTTGGTAGTTCCTATGGCAATTTTTGTGGCCTCTTTTGCGCCATCGTTGTCCAACAACACCACTAGTTGGTCTGTGGGACTTTTAGTTCTACCAGCAGCGTTGGCGCTGGTCTTCCGCCAGATTTACCCGAGCTATTTGCTGGCTTTCAACGAAGCCCTCTTGTCGCTGCAGACCCGTGTTGATGCCTATGTTCTATTGCTTACGGATGAGTACCCATCAATTGAAGAAAATGATGTCGTCAGTGTGACTTTTCCAGAAGTTGATGCCAAGGCACTTAACCGTTGGTTGCCACTGGTTAAATGGTTCTTTGCGCTTCCTTTATACCTGGTTGGAATTGCCTACATTCTCTACGCAGCATTTTTAACCTTGTTTGCTTGGATCAGCATTTTGTTCACCGGCAATTTCCCCGAATTTTGCGCTGAAGGAATTGTTGGAGTTATCGCCTATTGGAACCGAGTTGTTGGTTACGCACTTGTGCTTGTAACGGATGAGTACCCAACTTTTTCTTTATAACTAAGTTTTTTAATTAGGCAGGGTAGGCAATTCCTGTACTTGAATGACAGTCATATCCATTGGGATTTTTCTGTAAGTACTTTTGGTGATAATCCTCTGCTTCGTAATACTCAATTCCATCTGCGCTGCGAATCTCTGAGCAGATTTCATCTAAACCAGCAGGAGTTAAGACGCTTTGATAAGCAGCTCGTGATGCGAGCGCAGTTTCCAACTGTTGAGGATTAGTTGTGAAAATTGCACTTCGATACTGAGTTCCAATATCCCCACCTTGTTTGTTCAATGAAGTCGGATCATGCATTGTCCAAAACTCTTCTAGCAACCGTTGGTATGAAACTTCGGTGTCATCAAAAACAACCTTCACCATTTCGGCATGGCCTGTAACACCGGTGCACACCTGTTCATATGAAGGATTAGGTCGAGTTCCACCCATATATCCAACGCTTGTTTCAAGGACTCCATCCATCTGCCAGAAACGTCGTTCTGCTCCCCAGAAACATCCTGTTGCAAAGTAAGCCGTTGATCTCATGCGTGAATTCTTGCAGTATGCAGACATATTCGCACCCGCTGATAACCTTGCGCTCAAACCCACGAGCCCCCGTAGCTCAGGGGATAGAGCACTGCCCTCCGGAGGCAGGTGCACAGGTTCGATTCCTGTCGGGGGCACACTTGAGGTACATCACTCATATTTTCAAAAACTCTTTGCTTACATCCTTGTATAACAAGGCTTGAGCATGGACAATTAAGACCTTGCACGCACAACTGTGTGTATTCACCACGTAACTTTTGAACAAGTTGTACTTCCCTAAGGAGACATGCAATGGATTGGCGACATCAATCGGCCTGCCGCGACGAAGATCCGGAGCTTTTCTTCCCTGTTGGAAATACCGGTCCAGCCCTTACTCAAATTGAAGAAGCAAAAAAGGTTTGTAATCGTTGCATTGTTAAAGAACCTTGCTTGGCGTGGGCACTTGAAAGCGGTCAAGATGCAGGAGTCTGGGGCGGTTTATCTGAAGATGAACGTCGTGCGCTTAAGCGTCGTGCTGCACGTAATCGTGCACGTTTGATGGAGCAGCAAAACCAAATTTAAAGTGGGAAGCGCAGTTTTGCTTGCGTTCCTTGGTTCGTAGACTCCAACTTTAATTCACCCTTTAATTCATTTTCTGTAAGTGTGCGCACAATTTGTAAACCCAAATTTGATGAAGTTGATAGATCGAAGCCTTCGGGCAGGCCTACGCCATCATCGGAAATTGTGATCAAACATTCATTGCTGTAGCGCTGTAATTCGATTGTTAAGCGGGTTCCTGATTCGTACAAACCATGTTCAAGGGCGTTGTGCATTAATTCAGTGACAACTAAAGATAAGGGCGTCGCGATTCTGGATTCAAGCGAGCCAAGCTGTCCTACTCGCTCGATACTCAATTGACCCATGCGAGGGCTTAGCTCTAATGCATGTGTCACTAGCGAATTCAGAACCTCATCAAAAGCCACCGTGTTTTCAGTGCTATTTGAAAGAGTCTCATGGACCAGCGCAATCGAAGCAATACGGCGT
>CAIXVA010000028.1 GCA_903922745.1 uncultured Actinomycetes bacterium | reverse complement strand
GTCAGATGAGACAAGAATCTGCCGCTTTGATCCGCCCATGAAGCCAGGGTTTATGCAGTACAACGAGATAGTTATTCCAACTACTTAAATCTTTCCTTGCTCCAACCCCTCAAGCACTTCCTGTGCTCTCTCCTTTAACTCAAGTGGATCAAAGAGTGCGCTCATGTGTGCAGTCTAGAACTTATTACGGCTTAGCAGGTCCACCCTTTGGTGGCATTGGTTCACCCATTGGTGGCATCGCACCAGCTGCTCGACCCTTAGGCAAAGTTGCTGTGCCGGCAAAGCAACCAATGATGTATGGAAAATCAGTTGTTACGTGATATCCATATGTTCCATCGGGTTGAGTGCGACCATTACAAGAATCTAAAGTAGTGCTGGCCTTTGATGCTTTGTATGTGTAGGCATCCCATGTGTTAGTTGTGGGATCTCCAGTTTTAACATAACCAGATTTCATGGTCGCAGTCTTTGTGCACTTCTTATCTACACAACCAAGTGTTGTGTAGATGGGGAAGCCATCTAGGGCATATCCCAAGATAGTTTGCTTAGATAAATTGCATTGTTGCGCCAAAGTAATTGCATGGTGGTGATATTCGCGGCTAGGGCCGGTGTGACCACCGCAAGTATCTAAGATTTTGTTATAGACAGGATCACCAAAGGCTTGTGCTGCAGGTTGTTGGCCTTCAGTTGGGCCGTAAATAGGCAGGCCGCTGACGGTAAAGCCAAGTGTGCCTAAAACATTTTTAATAGTTGTTGCAGACTTTGCCTTTACTGGATTGAGCGGCACAGACCAATTCCAGTTTTGCTCCGTTAAAGCGTTAGGAGTCTTTTGTTCAAAGGCAAAACTGATCATTCCGTTTGAGCTAACTTTTAATTCTGTCGTGCTACAGGTAACTGAAATTGTGGGCTTTGCGTAATTAGCACCAGCACCTGCTGATTTAGAAAGATCCGGAAATGCTGAAGTTGGGCAGACCTTGGATTTTGTTGCAACAGTCTCTGCCCAGCTTTGAGTATCGGTCATTAAGAAGAGCGCGATAAGTGAAGCAATTACGGCTAGAGGTAGAATTTTTTTCATGCGGGGATACTAACTGGGCAATCTGAAAATTTGCTCTATTTACTTCAGGTTGGCAAGGCTGGCTTTAATGACGGCCTGGATCAACTTTGCATCGACTTCCCAGTCATTGGGCAACTGAATTGTTTTCTTTAAGGCGTTGCCCTCTTTAAATTTAGGGGCAAACTCTTTCAAAACCGTTTGATCCCAAGGGGCAATCAGCACATGCTTAGTTGATGCTGATGCACCAAAGATGTAGTGCTTATCCAGTTTGACCATGGGTTGGTTCCAGGCGATGACAAGTTCTAACTGCGGAAACTTTGTAGTGATCGCTTTAAAGATTGCCTTCATGGTCTTTGCTTGCTGTGGTGTGACAGATTTATAAAACTCTGTTGGAGTGCTAAAGCGTTGTGAGGATTCAGAGCCTCTGGAATACATAACAAGTGCGTTGGCATGGGCTTGTGAAAAGCCGTAGTTCTCTTTCAAGTGCGCAATTTGTTCTGGGTATTTCTTACCTTCAAGTTTTGCCATGACCTTGAACCAATAGGCCATCTTCTCGCCGTACCGTTTTTCGATAGCGGGAAAATGGGCTTCGCGAGATGGATCTTTAGGCATGTCTAAAGTTTACCTAGTGTTTGTCAAATAGATATCCATTGGTGGTCATCTGATTACTTATGAAATCAAGGATGCGCGAATGACAAAGTCATTCACACCTCAGGCAGTAAAGCGCATTTTCGCAAGCGTTGTAGTTGTATCTCTCGCTGTTGCAGTCGCAGGAGCGGTCAATACACAAGCAAACGCTGGTCAAGCATTCAAATACAGCATCGCCCTCATCGGCGATATGCCATATGACGCTAAGGGCGTCACACAGACACCTAACGTCATCAACGCAATCAATGCAGCTAAGGTCGACCTAGTTTCATTTGATGGCGACACAATGAGCGGCAAGGGTGACAAGTGCACCGACGAGGCATACCCAGCCTTGAAGACAAACTTCTTCGACAAGTTCAACAAGCCAGTGTTTTACACAGTTGGCGACAATGAATGGGTTGACTGCGATCGCGCAGTAAAGGGCGGATATGACGTGATGTCACGTCTAAAGCTAGTTCGTTCAAACTTCTTCCAGAAGGCAGATGGTTCATACATCTCTTTGGGTAATGGAAATTCACGTATTTCAGTATCACACGATGCTGTTTACCCAGAAATGCAAATGTTTAGCTACAAGGGAATTACATACATCTACCCACATGTTCCAGGTTCTGCAAACAACTCAGCAGTTGCAACACCAGCCTTTAAGACATACAACGACAAGGCAACAGATGGTGATGACGTTGAGTACAAGGCTCGCGATGCAGCAAACGTTGCATGGATCAACAAGGGCTTTGCAAAGGCAGCAACAGATGGATCAGTTGGCGTAATTGTTGTTGTTCAGGCCAACATGGACTGGGAAGGCTATGCACGTGATGCAGCAGTACCTAACAACGAAAACACAGGTGCATTTGCAGCAGTTAAGCAAGCATTACTAACCAACACATTAAAGTTCAAGAAGCCAGTATTGCTTCAGAACGGTGATGAGCACTGGTACCAAGTTGATATGCCAATGAATGAAACAGCCGGAAAGCTTGTCGAAAAGGACAAGGGATCAATGGTTGAGAACTTCACACGCGTTCAGACATTTGGTTCAGGCTTCAACCACTGGGTTGAACTCATCATTGATCCACGCGCTGAGAACCTATGGACATTCAAGGTTCACATCGTGAAGGAAAACTTGGATGTACACACAGTTCCAGCTCCTTAATTAGAGCAAGAAATAACCCCCATGGTCACTGACCGTGGGGGTTATTTTGTTTTCCCATTCCCTCAAATGGAGAAACCATGGAGCATTAAATAGAGAAAGTACTCTCTGAAATACGCGCTTGTAGCTCTAGATCATGTCGTTCGATACTGCGACGAGATTGTGAAAAGCGGCCCCGCTCTTCATTTTCAAGTTGGGTGAGATGGTCGACGGAGTGTTGATTTGTAATCATCAAGCTAAGGAGGTTGTTGTCCATGGGCGCAATACTGCGGTGCGAAGGTGTCGCAGATGCATGGACTAGGTGAATGTTCGGTGAGCGTTGGGTTAACTACTTGTTTTAAAAGGAAATAGTCACTGGCCTGCACTACTTTTTGCTGATGAATGGATGGATACACAAGGTCATGCGCCGGCGCGAGTTAGTTGGTGGCCTGGGGTTGTCGACGTTGTTCCTTCTTTTCCCATCGCTGGCTGTTGCTGCTGGACCAACGCTAAAGGCAGCAAAGGTCGGGCAAAAGATTGTGTGGCGCGGGTATGTGTACACAGTGGTTTCTTCAAAGGGAAAATTAGTGTGGAAGCAAGGAGCAAAGGTTGCGGTAGCAACCGCTAGCGCTACCGCAACGCCATCAATTTCAACAACACCTTCGGCTTCGGCAACACCAACTTCAACTGCTTCTTCAACACCTTCGGCTTCGGCAACACCAACTCCAACGCCCACTGCTACATCAACGAAGACCGCTGAACCAGTTGCTGTTGCTCACCCTGAACTAGGCGTATTCATTGCCTTTTCAAGCAAATTAAAAGAAGGCGATTTTGGAGTGTTCCCTGCGCGAAATACAAAAGGTGAGTTATTAAATTACGCACTTAGCCGTAAGGGCGGTGTTGTTAAATGTTTTAGCACTGTGTGCACACACGCAGGATGCATAGTGCAGGCAAGTCGAGATGATTTGTGGTGCCCATGCCACAACTCTTACTTTGATGCCTATAACGGCAAAGCAACCGGGGGACCAGCGAATGATCCGCTTGAGATGTACAAAGCGAGCGAAGCTGATGGTGCGATCTACATCAAGCCGTAGACCAAAGATTGCTTGGTCAAATGATTGTTTTTGGTATTGCAATTAAATAAGGTTTTGGAATGAGAAAAGTGAGGCGCTTGTTTCCTGTGCTGATTTCCTTGGTCTTAGTCGCCTCTATTGCCCAAGCAGCTACTGCTCCAAAGGTAGGTAGTGCTTGTAAGAGCGCTGGACAAACAATTACAGCAGGTGGAAAGAAGTACACCTGTGTGAAAAGTGGCAAGAAACTAGTGTGGGATAAGGGCGTAACGCTTGCTTCACCAAAGCCTTCGGCTTCGCCAACTCCAACAGCAACAGCAACAGCAACACCTAAGCCAACTCCAACAGCAACAGCAACACCTACGCCAAGTAAGACTCCTGAGCCAAAACCGTTAGTAGCAGGTGATCCGTGTTCGACAGTAGGCAACTCCATAAATAATGCGCAGGGATATCTAGAATGTCGCGATGTCGCTAATAATCAGAAGAAATACTTCCAGCTGTCTAATTCGATCAGCGATCTAGCGGCGCAAACTTCACCGCTTCCATTTACAACCTGCCGAGTTGCCGATCAGCGAACAACAAAGGTTTCTCCTGAAGCAATTGCTTATCCAATTACATGGAGTCCACTTAAAAGAACAGGCAATTTTCGTGTCCTGTTTATCCCTTTCGATTTTTCAGACTTTCCCGGAACTGGAAATCCGACATCCGTTTATGCACAGGATATGGTCAAATTCAAAGAATGGGTGAAGTGGTATTCCAATGGAAAACGTAGCGTTCAAGTTGAAACGACTGAGAAATGGATACGTGCCTCTAAACCTTCTAGTGCATATTCAGATTATCTAGGTCACGCAAATGAGAAAAATGCGGTTGCCTTTGAAATGCTGCTAAAAGATTCAGAAAATGTCTTTGATTACACTGGAATAGATGCGGTTTTCCTTATCTTTCCAACTGGCATTCAACCATTTCCAACAGAATCAACGCGATCAGCTTCTGTAATGACAAACAAAGGTCTTCTTACCATTGGGATTTATGCAACAGGTCAAACTTTAGTTAATCAAAGACAAGAACTTTGGTTCTGGTTAACACACGAACTCTTACATGCGTGGGGAATTGCTCAGCATGCCCCTGCTAATCCAGGTGTTTTGAACATCTCAACTGGTACTCCCGGGCCAGGCCAGAGTTTATTGTCCTGGGATGCAATGACACTAGATTGGGCGAACCCAGAGGATCTTTGGTGCACAAATCTGGCGACCCTGACAACTTCGGAAGTGACTTTAGTTCCGATGGAACGGGAGCAAGAAGGCGTTCACGCAGCAATGATCAATCTCGCTCCTTCAAGAACTTTGATTATTGAATCCCATAGAAAAGACAAGTGGGGCAAGTTCTCGAGCGGCACCTATGGTGTAACGGCTTACATTGTCGATACACGCTACAACACAGACCGCACAGGTGAAGGCAATGGAACCGATGATTTCAAAGGCACTAAGTACACAAGAGCTGCAAATAACATTGAATTCAATGTGAATCACGGCGGTTACATGATGCAGTGGTACAGCGTGGAAGGCCAGGATTACGGAGTAGTTCCATTGTTTTCAAAGAACTATTTCCTATACGAAGGCGAAAGCTTCACCTTCGAAAACGTCACTGTGAAACTAACTAAGTCTGGCGATAACGACACAATCCAGATTACAAAGAACTAGCGAACAGAGCGAAGTACGGCAGTTACTTTGCCGAGGATCTCGCAGTTGTCACCGTCGATAGGTGCAAAGTCATCATTGGCAGGAAGTAGCCAGATGTGGCCGTTCTTGCGGGAGAAGGTTTTCACTGTTGCTTCGCCATCAATCATTGCTGCGACGATCTCGCCGTTATTGCAATCCTTTTGAGAGCGGATAACTACGTAATCTCCATCGCAGATAGCTGCGTTAATCATTGATTCACCAACGACTTTGAGCATGAAGAGTTCGCCGCTGCCAACAAGTGATTCTGGAAGTGGGAAGGTCTCTTCAATAGATTGCTCAGCGGTGAT
>CAIXVA010000027.1 GCA_903922745.1 uncultured Actinomycetes bacterium | reverse complement strand
GGCTACGGGGCAAGCGATGGTTATTTACGATGGTGATCGCGTCGTTGGTTCAGCAACAATTTGTGAGACTGAATGAGCACTAACGCGCGTCACGCAATAACCGAATTAATTAATGAAATTCGGGACCATCAATTCAAATATTACGTTCTTGATCAACCCTCAATCACAGATGCGCAGTTTGATGAATTGCTGCGCAAGTTGCAGGTTCTGGAAGATAAAAATCCTGAACTTCGCGAATCAGATTCGCCAACACAACATGTGGGTGGGGGGTTTTCTACCCAGTTTGAGCAACGAGATCACATTGAAAAGATGATGAGCCTTGATAACGTTTTTGATTTTGAAGAGCTGGGCACTTGGTTTGATCGGGTTGAAAAAGAGATTTCAGAGCCAATGTATTTGTGTGAGGTCAAGGTCGATGGCTTGGCAATTAACTTGACCTACGAAAATGGTCAGTTAGTTCGTGGTTTAACACGAGGCAATGGCGTGACAGGCGAAGATGTAACTTTAAATGTCAAGACTATTAAGAATTTGCCACACATCTTAAAAGGGGACAAGCTGCCATCGCTGATTGAGATTCGCGGGGAAGTATTCTTTCCAATTGCAGCGTTTAATGAACTCAATGACTCCTTGGAAGAGTTAGGTAAGCAATTATTTGCCAATCCTCGTAATGGGGCTGCTGGTTCACTGCGGCAAAAAGATCCGCGTGTTACCGCCAGTCGTCCACTTTCTGTAGTCGTCCATGGTGTTGGGGCGAAAGAAGGAATTTCCTTTGATTCTCAAAGTGGCGCCTATGGCGAATTAAAGAAACTCGGACTTCCGACAAGTGATCGATTTAAAGTGTGTTGCACGCGCAAGGATGTAGAAAAGTTTATTCAGCACTACGCAGATCACCGCCATGATGTTGAGCACGAAATCGATGGCGTCGTTATCAAAGTTGATTCTCTGTCACAGCAGCAACAGTTAGGTTTCACATCCCGTGCTCCAAAGTGGGCCATTGCCTTTAAATATCCACCTGAAGAGGTAACGACTAAATTATTAGATATCAAGGTAAGTGTTGGCCGCACTGGGCGAGTGACTCCATTTGCATTTATGGAACCAGTAAAAGTTGCGGGCTCAACGGTGACAAATGCGACCTTGCACAACGCTGAAGAGATTGTTCGTAAGGGTGTCTTAATTGGTGACATCGTTGTAATACGAAAAGCTGGCGATGTTATTCCAGAAGTATTAGGTCCTGTCATTGTTAAGCGAACCGGAAAAGAAACCGCCTTTGTTATGCCGACGCATTGTCCCGAATGTGGGTCGGCGTTACGTGCGATGACCGAAGGCGACGTTGATATTCGGTGCCCAAATACTCAGAGCTGCCCAGCACAGTTACGTGAGCGAATTTATTACATTGGATCACGTGCTGCATTAGACATTGATGTGCTGGGCTATGAAGCAGCGGTTGCACTGTTGGAATCAAAGATCATTACAGATGAATCAGACCTATTTGATTTAACTGCTGACACATTAGTTACATCAGAATTTTTCACAAAGAAGGATGGAACACGTGCAGCAAACGTTGAAAAACTACTTGCTGCTTTGGATGAAGCAAAGACCAGACCGCTATGGCGAACATTGGTTGCACTTTCTATTCGACACGTTGGGCCAACTGCAGCGCAAGGTTTGTCATCAGCGCTGGGTTCTATCGAGGCAATTTCAAAAGCAACAGCAGCAGAACTTGCTGATGTGGATGGTGTCGGTCAAATTATTGCCGACTCAATTGTCGAATGGTTTAGCATCGATTGGCACAAAGAGATCATTAAAAAGTGGAAAGCTGCTGGCGTCAGAATGATTAACGAACCGACACAAGCCTTGCCACAAACATTGGCAGGATTAACCTTTGTTGTTACCGGGGGATTGGAATCCTTTAGCCGCGATGGAATTTCAGAAACGATTACTTCTCATGGTGGAAAAGCAGCATCGGCAGTTTCTAAGAAAACAGATTACGTTTTAGTGGGATCTGACCCTGGTTCAAAGTTAGCTAAAGCACAGGAATTAGGCGTGCCCGTCATCGATGAGGCGAAATTTAAAGAGTTGCTCGCAGGCAAGTAGTAGTATTTCTCCCATGATCACTCTTGCAGAAGAAATCCAGCGCGAACTTCCAGCATCACCTGTTGTATTCGGTGGTTTCGCATTTGTAATTTTCAGCGTTCTTCTTTACTTAGTACTTCGCCTAGACCGAGACTAATTTGTCCCGGGTAGGTATTTACGGGGGAACTTTTGACCCAATTCATCTGGGCCATTTGCATGTAATTACCCAACTGATTGAAAAGAAGATTGTCGATCAACTACTTGTTATTCCAGCGGGAGAGCCGTTGCTTCGTAGCCAAGCACCTCATGCATCAGCCCAACAACGCAGAACGATGTGCCAGTTAGCACTATCTGATTTACCTGTAGAAATTGCAAGAAAAGTTCAGGTTAATCCCATTGAAGTCCTTCGAACTGGGCCAAGTTATGCAATTGATACGGTTGAAGCAGTTGCTCAAAATTATCCAGATGATTCAATAGTTGTGGTCATTGGGCAAGACGCAGCTGACAAATTAGATCAATGGCACCGAATTGAAGAACTTCGCTCAATGGTGGAATTTGTAGTTATTTCGCGTCCTGGTTACGTAGGTAATGGAATTGATATTGGGGCTTTGCCAGTGGCAGCGACCACAATTCGAGAAGGTTTGAGCGCAGATCTTTCGTCATCGGTAGCTGCATTTATACGAGAGAATAACCTCTATGACAATTAGCAAAAGAACCCACGAGATTACTCAGATCGCAGCACACGCCGCTATCGACAAGATTGCAGTAGATGTTGTTGCCCTCGACCTTTCGGAACAATTGGTTCTTAGCGAAGTCTTTTTAATCGTTACGGGTCAAAATGAAGCACAGGTTGATTCGATTGCAGATGAAGTAGAGCGCAAACTTGCAGCAGCGGGAGATAAACCAATTCGCCGCGAGCACGGTGCTGAATGGATTCTTCTTGATTACTCAGATTTAGTGGTGCATGTGCAGAGCGCAGAGCTGCGTAAGTACTACATGCTTGATCGTTTATGGAATGACTGCCCAACAATCGAGTTGGAGGCTGTGAAGGAGGCTGCAGTAAATGGCCGCTAACAGAGTTGTTTTATGGCGACATGGCCAAACAGATTGGAATGTCGTTAATCGTTTCCAAGGACATTCAGATATTGATCTCAATGAGGTCGGTATTTTTCAAGCACAGCACGCTGCTCAGATTCTTGCCGGAATGAATCCAACTGCAATTATTTCTAGCGATTTAGGTCGTGCTCGAAATACTGCACAAGCACTTGCTGACTTAACGGGATTATCAGTTGAAATTGATGCCGATTTGCGTGAAACAGATGGCGGCTTGTGGGAAGGAAAAACAGGTGCAGAAAATCGCGCTGAAGATTTCCAAAACTTTATTCGTTGGATTGATGGCGAAGATAATCCTGCAGGCACAACAGGGGAGCGCCGCAGCGAGGTAGCAGAACGTGCGATCCGCGCAATCACAAAAGCACTTGGCGATAAAACTGATCAAGTGTTAATTGTTACGACACATGGTGGAACAGCCAGATGTATTCTCGGAGCGCTCTTGCAGCTTCCACTTTCTCATTGGGGCGTTATTGGTGGACTTTCAAATGCATCGTGGTCCATCCTGGAACGCAATCCGCGTCAATGGAGTTTGGTTGAACATAATGCAGGCTCTATTCCAGAACCTGTTTACGGCGAAGAAAGCGGTGCAACTCCGGCTTAATATCCGCACTCATGGATACGGTAAGGTCTGCACTCGCACGAAAATCGGGGCTATAGCGCAGCTGGTAGCGCACCTGCATGGCATGCAGGGGGTCAGGGGTTCAAATCCCCTTAGCTCCACATATGAATAACAACGTGAATGACGAGCGCGAGCACGCGGCATACGACTTTGCCTACGTGCAAGAAAAATGGCTGCCCGTTTGGGATCAGTTGCAACCATTTAAATCTGGTCGCGCAGATGACACTCGTGAGAAAAAATATGTTTTGGATATGTTCCCGTATCCATCAGGTGATCTTCACATGGGGCATGCCGAGGCGTATGCACTGGGCGATGTAATCGCTCGTTACTGGGCGCAAAAAGGTTTCAATGTTATGCACCCAATTGGTTGGGATGCCTTCGGCTTGCCTGCTGAAAATGCAGCGATCAAACGTAATTCAGATCCTCGTATTTGGACATATGAAAACATTGAAGTTCAAAAGGCTTCAATGCGCCGCTATGCATGTTCATTTGATTGGGATCGCGTATTTAACACATGCGACCCCGAGTACTACAAATGGAACCAGTGGTTATTCCTAAAGTTTTACGAACGCGGCTTGGCATACCGCAAAGATTCAGCGGTTAACTGGTGTCCTGGTTGCCAAACAGTTTTAGCAAACGAGCAAGTTGTAGCAGGGCTGTGCGAACGCTGTGATTCAACTGTTACTAAGAAGAAGTTGAATCAGTGGTATTTCAAGATTACTGATTACGCAGATCGCTTACTTGATGACATGGCACAACTAGAAGGTCATTGGCCTGACAAAGTCCTTACGATGCAGCGCAACTGGATTGGGCGATCAACGGGTGCCAATGTCAATTTTGAAATTGAAGGACGCAGCGAACCGATAACAATTTATACAACTCGTCCGGACACTCTTTATGGCGCAACATTCATGGTCGTTGCAGTCGACAGCGAATTAGCAGCAGATCTTGTTCAGGGCACTGGAGTTGAGGCAGAGTTTGCGAAATACCTAGAGACAATCAAGGCAGCCAGTGATATTGATCGTCTTGCAACTGATCGTCCAAAGAGTGGTGTTTTCTTAAATCGGTATGCAATTAATCCAGTCAATGGTGAAAAACTGCCTATCTGGGCCAGTGATTATGTATTAGCTGATTACGGAACTGGCGCGATTATGGCTGTTCCGGCACATGATCAGCGTGACTTAGATTTTGCTAGAGCTATGAAACTACCTGTTCGCGTAGTTGTTGAAACCGGCGAAGAGGATCCCAACGCAACAGGTGTTGCAACTGGTGGCGACGGAAAGCTTGTTAACTCAGATATTTTGAACGGTTTAAACAAAGCTGATGCAATCGCTGCTATCAATAAGAAGTTAGAAGCAGATGGAAAGGGCGCAGCAGCTCGAAACTATCGTTTGCGCGATTGGTTAGTTTCACGCCAACGTTACTGGGGTACACCAATTCCAATCATTCACTGCCCATCATGCGGTGAAGTACCAGTACCTGCAGATCAACTTCCTTTGACCCTGCCAAATGCCGAAGGTTTAGATTTGAAGCCAAAGGGAACATCGCCATTGGGCGCTGCAACTGATTGGGTAAATGTGAAGTGCCCTAAGTGTTCTGCAGATGCCAAGCGAGATACAGACACGATGGATACATTTGTTGACTCTTCTTGGTACTACCTACGTTATGCAGACCCAACAAATGCGACTGAGCCATTTTCAAAAAAGAGCATTGATACATGGTTGCCAGTAGATCAATACGTCGGCGGAGTAACTCATGCGATCTTGCACCTTCTTTATAGCCGTTTCTTTACAAAGGTTTTAAATGACATGGGAATGGTTGATTTCAATGAACCGTTCACCCGTTTGCTCAACCAAGGAATGGTTGTTATGGATGGCTCTGCAATGTCCAAGAGCCGTGGCAACCTAGTGCGACTTTCAGATGAATTAGAAAATCATGGCGTAGATGCAATTCGCCTTTCGATGGTATTTGCTGGACCGCCAGAAGATGATGTGGATTGGTCAGATGTTTCACCATCTGGTTCAGTTAAGTTTCTAACCCGTGCCTGGAGATTGTCTGGTGATGTGACAAGTGCACCGGGTGTTGATTTCAGTAAGGGCGATCTCGGATTACGTAAAGCAACTCATAAGGCGCTGCACGATGCATCTTTTGCCGTTGAATCATTCCGATTTAACGTTGCAGTTGCTCGCGTGATGGAACTTGTAAATGCCACACGTAAGGCGATTGATTCTGGTTGTGGAGCCGCAGATCCCGCCGTTCGTGAAGCGGTCGAGGCTGTCGCAATTATGGTGTCACTCGTTGCACCGTTTACAGCCGAAGAAATGTGGGAACGACTTGGCCATAAGCCTTGTGTTGCACTTGCTGGTTGGCCAGCAGTTGATGCAAAACTACTTGTTGCAGATGCCGTTACTGCAGTCATTCAAATAAATGGAAAGATCAAAGATCGTCTCGAAATTTCCCCAACGATTTCTGATGCAGATCTTGAGAAGTCGGCACTTGCCCTTCCAAGTGTTGTAGAAGCGCTTGCTGGTGCGAGCATAAATAAGGTAATCACACGTGCTCCAAAGCTCGTAAATATCGTTATCAACAATTAGTTCACAAGAGCAATAAGAGCAACGCCTCACAATTCACACTGTGGCAATGGAACAGTTGCGCAATGCCTACGAGTCTTTAAGTAATTGGTGGTTTGATCTTCATTATTCTCAGCATCAAAAACGCGCCCTTTTAATCATCGGGTCTCTTTTGCTAATCCTGTCCGCTTTCATTGTGATGCGTGGAAATTCGCAGCCGAGTGCCACATCGCAGGTAATTCCAATCACCATCGCAGAACCTGAAATCTTTGTTGATGTAACAGGTGCTGTAAATAAACCCGGTGTTTATACATTGACCGGAAAGTCCAGAGTGATCGATGCGATCAAAGCAGCAGGAGACAGTGCACCTGGCGCTGACCTGAGCACAATAAATCTTGCCCGTATTTTAAATGACGGTGAACAGATTTACGTTGATTCAACTGTTGTCAATGGATCTGGCGTCCGTGTGTCAAAAGCGGTGCATTCAGGACCAATAAACATCAATCGAGCTACTGCGCACGAACTTGATGCGCTAGACGGAGTTGGACCAGTTATCGCACAGCGCATTATCGATTACCGAAAAATCAATGGTTCCTTTTTAACTATTGATGATCTGCAAAAGGTGAGCGGAATAGGTGCAGCGAAATTCGCACAAATCAAAGCAAAAGTCAGAATCTAATTGATTACAGGGCGGTAGCCCTAGGTGCTGCGCTCTGGTGCGGTGCACTTATTCAAAGCGCGGTCTCACCGTGGCGAATTTGTTTGGCGTCTCTGGTGCTTATCCCGATTGGATTTCGTAAAGCACGTTTTTTAGTTTTTGTAGTTGCAATTCTTATCGGGGCCACGGCGATGTCTATCCGCCAAGCTTCGCTAGAGAGCTCTGCTATAGCCCAATACTTTGATTCACAGATTAACTTTACGGCTCAGGTAATGACAGATCCCAATCAAACTGGCACGGGGAAATATTCATTTACCGCTCGGTTATTAGCATTTGATATAGACAAAGAACAATTCACGTTGCGCGTACCGGTACGAATTATTTCGCAGCGCAATGTTCAATTTCTTCCGGGTCAAACTATCGGCGCGACTGCTCGAGTCATACAGAGCAAGGAATCACGAGTCGCAGCCATGCTGTTGGTAGATGAAAAATTTGAAGTCTTAACAGTGCCTTCTCGATGGGCATCTGCACTTGGTGCGATCCGAACAGGATTGCGCACACATTCAGGTGATGGTGATGCTGGCGCATTGATACCCGGAATGGTGCTTGGTGATACCTCAAAGCAGACTGCTCAATTTAAAGATCAGATGAAAAGATCTGGGCTTACACACTTGGTCGCTGTAAGTGGTGCGAATTTTGCAATAGTTTCTAGCTTTGTTTTGTGGTGCATGCAGTTTCTGATTCGGCGTAACAATTATCGAATCATTGCAACGGCAATTGCGCTGACCTGTTTTATCGCACTAGTTCGACCCTCACCATCGGTATTGCGAGCTGCGGCGATGGCTGCAGTCCTTTTATCGGCCCAAGCAACTAAACGTAAAACGGATTCCTTACCGGCGTTAGGTTTTGCAATTGCAGCAGTTGTCTTAGGAGATCCTTGGCAGGCCCGTGATGCCGGGTTCGCGCTCTCGGTTTTAGCAACTGCTGGATTACTTTTATTTGCACCCGTAATTGAAAGTCATCTGCCGACACATAAGAAGTTAGCTGGGGCATTGGCGCCTCCTATTGCCGCAATCGTTTTCTGTTCACCTATCT
>CAIXVA010000026.1 GCA_903922745.1 uncultured Actinomycetes bacterium | reverse complement strand
TCTTCAATAGATGTGAGGAGCGCCACCACTCCTAGTCAATGTGCTCGTACGACGCTCAGGGCCAATACAAACTATCCTTACCCCCATGCCTCGCACCTTGTTTTCGCGCTTACGAGCACTGCTCATCCTCATTCCTGTCCTATTGCTAACAAGCTGTTCTAAGAGCACTGATTGGGGTTTCCCCGAGGGCGTTTCAAGTGTTAACGATCAGTCACTGTCTTTGTGGCAAGGCGCTTGGATTGCCGCAGGTGTTGTTGGAGTCTTTACTTTAATTCTAATTTTGTGGCCCGCAGTTTTTCATAGGGGCAAGAAAACTGGACCAGAGTTTCCAAAGCAGACTCAGTACAACGTGCCGGTCGAGATTGCTTACACAATTATTCCATTTATCATCGTTGCAGTTCTTTTCTTTTTCACAATTCAAAAACAAAATGTGATTACCGAAAAGACAACGACTTATGCACACGAGATTACCGTCAAGGGAATTCAATGGTCATGGCAGTTTGGCTACCCAGAAGCGGGAGCAAACGCTCTAGTTACAGGAACTCCTGAACAAACTCCGACTTTGATCGTCCCATTAGGTGAACGAGTTCGATACACCATTACTTCAAACGATGTTGTTCATGGTTTCTGGATTCCAGCCTTCATGATTCAGATGCAGAATCTTCCTGGAGTTACTAACCATTTAGAATTTACGGCAAATAAATTGGGAGAGTTCCCAGGCCGTTGCAATATTTTGTGTGGACGTAATCACTCACAAATGCTTTTCAAGGTCAAGGTAGTTACACCTGCCGAATACGATGCTTATCTGGAAACACTTAAGGGGAGCCAAGCATGACTACATATGCAGAACGTCCAACGGTAACTGCGAGTGGGCCACTGCCGACGGCTAAAGGTAAATCCTTCGTAAAGTGGATTACTTCAACAGATCATAAGACCATTGGGTACTTGTACCTGATGACATCTTTTGCCTGGTTTTTAGTTGGAGGAGTTCTAGCCCTTGCCCTACGTGCAGAGTTAGCACGTCCGGGAATGCAATTCTTGAGCAATGAGCAATACAACCAGATTTTTACAATGCATGGAACGATCATGTTGCTGATGTTTGCAACCCCGTTATTTGTTGGTTTCGCAAATGTCATCATGCCGCTGCAAATTGGAGCAGCTGACGTTGCATTCCCTCGTCTCAATATGTTGTCATATTGGTTGTACCTCTTTGGTTCTTTGATGGCATTTGGTGGCTTCTTATCACCAGGTGGTGCGGCTTCATTTGGATGGACCGTTTATGCCCCACTTTCAAATGCGCAGTACTCACCCGGAATCGGTGGAGATCTTTGGCTAGTTGGTCTAGCTATTAGTGGTGTCGGAACAATTCTTGGTGGCGTTAACTTCATTACAACTATTTTCACAATGCGCGCCCCAGGTATGACGATGTTCCGCATGTCAATCTTTTCTTGGAACGTTTTGCTGACTGCTATTTTGGTGTTGCTTGCATTCCCACCGCTAGCTGCAGCTCTACTCGGTCTTGAAGCAGATCGAATATATGGAACGCATCTCTTTGATCCCGCCAACGGTGGGGTGATGCTCTTCCAGCACTTATTCTGGTTCTTCGGGCACCCCGAGGTTTACATTTTGGCCTTGCCATTCTTTGGTATCGCAACCGAAATTTTGCCGGTATTTAGCCGTAAACCAATCTTTGGTTATTTAGGTTTGATCGCTGCAACTATCGCAATTTCAGCACTGTCAGTATCAGTCTGGGCTCACCATATGTTTGCGAGCGGACAGGTTCTACTTCCATTCTTCTCATTCATGACATTTCTTATCGGTGTTCCAACCGGTGTGAAGTTCTTCAACTGGATCGGAACAATGTGGAGAGGCCACGTAACATTTGAAACTCCAATGTTGTGGGTTATGGGCTTCCTCGTTACCTTCTTGTTCGGCGGATTAACAGGAATCATTCTTGCTTCACCACCACTTGATTTTGCAGTCTCTGCTAGTTATTTCGTTGTTGCACATTTCCACTACGTTCTCTTCGGAACTGTGGTCTTTGCGATGTTCGCTGGCTTCTATTTCTGGTGGCCAAAGATGACTGGCCGCATGCTCAATGAACGACTAGGAAAGATCCACTTCTGGACCTTGTTTGTTGGCTTCCACTTAACTTTCTTGATCCAACACTGGTTAGGTATCAAGGGCTTCCCTCGTCGATACGCTGACTACTTGCCAACTGATGGCTTCACCTTCATGAATACAGTTTCTACTATTGGTTCATTCTTGTTGGCACTGTCGATGATTCCTTTTGCGATTAACATTTGGATAACTCGTAAGTCACCTCTTGTTGGAGTGGATGATCCTTGGGGCTATGGCGCCTCATTGGAATGGGCAACATCATGTCCGCCACCACGTCACAACTTCTTAACGATGCCTCGCATTTCTAGTGAGCGTCCGGCTTTTGATTTGCATCATCCGCACATCAAAACAGAAGGAGCTGAGTAAAACATGAAGGCTTCATGGCGCCTCTTCGGCGGTCTCGCTCTGTTCTACGTTTTAATGACTGTGATTTATTGGCAGGTTGGCGGAGAACCTGTAGGTATTGGTGGAATGTTGCTAGCGGCATGTCTGGCAGGAATGGTTGGCTTTTATGTTTGGTTCACACAAAAACGTATTGGCGTAATACTTCCAGAAGATAATGTGACCGCAGAAATTGCAGATGGTGCTGGTGAACTTGGTTTCTACAGTCCTCATTCTTGGTGGCCACTACCTGTAGCGCTAAGTGCTTGCACAATGGCACTTGGATTAATTGTTGGTTGGTGGCTCTCGCTCATTGGCATCGGAGCTTTGATGATTTCTGTAATCGGAATGGTCACTGAGTACGAAAAACCAGTTAGCGCCACTTCGCACTAATGAGCAACGATCGGGCAGAAATACTTGCCACTGACTATCCGAACACATCGGCCGCACGCATTGTAATTGCAGCCCCAGCATCAAAAATTTTTGATCTGCTTGCTAACCCTGCCGCGCATCAGTTATTTGATGGATCTGGAACTATTCAGAGTTCAATCTCAGGCCCTGAAAGATTATTTCTAGGCGCAAAGTTTTCCATGGCAATGAAAATCAAGGTTGCATATCGGATCAAGAACACCGTAGTTGCTTTTGAAGAAAATAGGAAAATCACTTGGTGCCACTTAATGAAGTGGACGTGGTGCTATGAACTAAAAGATTTGGGCAATGGCACAACACAGGTCACTGAATCTTTTGATGCAAGCCATATTCCTTTGATTGCAAAGTGGTGGCTCGCGATGACTGGCGCCATGGAACACAATCCGAAATGGATGGCGAAGTCCTTGGTGCGCCTGAAGGCGATTTGCGAGGCTTAAAGTTTTCTAAATTCGCACCGATTCTATTCGTTGCGTTATGGAGTACTGGTTTTGTTGGCGCGAAATACGGATTGCCGTACGCCGACCCTTTTATTTTCCTAGCGGTTCGTGTGTTAATTGCTTCATTAATTCTGTTCCTTGTAGCCACCATCATCAAATCACCCATTGCAATTGGTTCATCGGCAATTTGGCGATCTTCGTTAATAGGTTTTTTCCTACATGCCTGTTATTTAGGTGGAGTCTTCTTTTCAATTTCTAAAGGGCTTCCGGCAGGTGTAGCTGCAGTGGTAACAAGCGTACAGCCGGTGCTAGTTTCGTTGTTAGCGGTAAAAGTTTTGGGTGAAAGACTGAGAGGTCGACAGTTTGCTGGGCTATTTCTTGGTCTGCTGGGTGTTGTATTGGTATTAGGTCCGTCATTCGAGCAATCGATACCAGCAAGTGCAGTAATTGGAATCTTGATTGCTTTGGTTGGCAGCACCACGGCGACTTTGTTACAGAAAAAGATAGGCGCGAATGTTCCGCTCATCGCTGGTACCGCTTATCAATACCTAGCTAGCGGGCTTGTACTAGCTATTGCAGCGGTTTTAACCGGTGGAACCCATATCCAATGGAGCGGAAAATTTATAGCTGCATTCATTTGGTTGATCGCAGTGTTATCAGTTGGTGCAATTTTGCTCTTGTTATGGTTACTCAACCAGGGAAGCGCAGCTTCTGTCTCGTCATTGTTGTATTTAGTTCCGCCTGCAACGGCGATAGAGGCATTCTTTCTCTTTGGTGAAAAAGTAAACACCCAAGGCTTCCTAGGAATAGGAGTTACAGCCCTGGGTGTTTGGCTAGTTATAGCTAATTAGTGGTGGTCGATCTCTTTCAAGTCATTAACTGATGCTTTTGTAATGGCTTCAGCGTTAGCAACACTCATACGCGAACGGAGTTTGTTCCTTAATCCACCCGCACGTTTTACACCGTGAGCATCAACTGCTGGTAACTCAAGTGCTGGAGGTTGCTCATGAGCTGTCAAAAGGTATGCCTTCTCTGGTGAAATCGGCTCGTGGACTTCTACAAACTCACCGTGTGGCAAACGAAGAAGTGTTCCTGTTTCACGGCCGTGCAGTACTAATTCACGATCAGCACGTTGTAGCGACAAGCAAAGTCGCTTGGTGATTACGAAAGCTATTGGAGGAAGAATCAAGACTCCAAAACGTGTGAACCACATGATCTGATTGATCGTCAAACTAAAGTGCGTTGCAATGATGTCGTTTCCGCCGTTAATGAGTGCAACTAACATAAATGTTAATGACATCGCACCTAGTGCGGTGCGGTTTGGCGCATTGCGTGGACGATCAAGTAAATGATGTTCACGCTTATCTCCAGTTATCCAACTTTCGATAAATGGATACAACGCCATTCCAGTAAACAAAATGCCGGGCACGATCAAACCTGGAATCAAGATATTCCACGAAATCGTGTGACCTAAAGCGTGAGTTTCTAGTGGGGGAGCCATGCGGACTAGTCCATCGAGCCAGCCCATGTACCAGTCTGGTTGAGAGCCTGCCGAAATTTGTCCTGGCGTATATGGACCATATAACCAAATTGGATTGATCGATGCGACTGCAGATAAGAATGCAATAACACCAAAAACAATGAAGAAGAATCCGCCAGCTTTAGCCATGTATGTAGGCATTAATGGGTAGCCAACTACATTTTTTTCTGTGCGTCCCGGACCTGGGTACTGTGTGTGCTTCTGATACCAGACCAACATTAAGTGCGCGGTAATCAACGCTAAGAAGGCTCCGGGTAGGAGCAACACGTGCACTGTGTAAATGCGCGGAATAAAGGATTCGCCTGGGAATGCTCCGCCAAAGGCAAAGTATGAAATATATGAACCCACGACAGGCAAAGCTTGAATAATTGCTTCTGCGATACGAATTCCAGTTCCCGACAAAAGGTCATCAGGAAGTGAGTAACCGAGGAATCCTTCAACAATTCCAAGAGTTAAAAGGCCAATGCCAATAATCCAGTTACCTTCACGAGGCTTACGAAATGCTCCGGTAAAGAAAACGCGCAGCAAGTGGGCAACAATTGCAGACATAAAAATTAGCGCGGCCCAGTGGTGAACTTGACGCATCAAAAGACCGCCACGAACTTCAAAGGAAATATGCAGTGTTGATGCATAAGCAGCAGACATCTTTAACCCAGCAAGTGGCTGATATCCGCCATCGTAAATAACTTCACGTTGTGAAGGGTCAAACCAGAAAGTCAGAAATGTCCCAGACAGAAGTAAAATTACGAAAGAGTACAAAGCAACTTCACCCAATAAGAAAGACCAGTGATCAGGGAATACCTTTTGCAAGTTCTTCTTCATCCATGCAGCAGCGCCGGTTCGCTCATCTACATAGTTAGCAACTGTTCCTAAACCTGATTCAATCGTCATTGTGAGTTACGCTCCCAGAAACTAGGTCCGACCGGCTCGGAGAATGGTTCGCGTGCGACCAGGTACCCCTCGCCGTCCACTGTGATATCTAACTGCGGAAGTGGTCTGGCCGCAGGTCCAAATATGACTTTTGCTCCACGAGTCACATCAAATGTTGATTGATGGCACGGGCACAGGAGGTGCTTTGTTTGCTGTTCATACAGGGCAACTGCGCAGCCCATGTGTGAACAAATCTTTGAGAAAGCAATGATGCCGTCATGTGTCATGGCCAATTTAGCGGGGGTCAGATTGAACTCCTGCGGGCGAAGGCGGATTAACAAAACTGCATCTTTACCGATGTCACTAAGAGCACGGTGCTCTGGATCTTCGATTTCTGGGAGAACCTGCGCAACGGCGCCGACTTCAAGATCTGAAGCTTTAATTCGGCGGTTACCTGGATCAGTTACTAGATATGTTCCAGATTTCCAGCTAGTTGTTTCAAACTCCTTTTTAGGCAATGGACCTAAATCGCGAAGAAGAAGCAAAGGGGAAAGCGCTGATAAACCGAGAGCTGCACCTAATGATTTCTTGATTAGCGAGCGTCGACCAAGGCCTGACGCACCTGCGCCACTTTTCACCGCATCAACAAACTCTTTACGATCTGAATCTGGTGAACGAAATTCGTGACGCTGCGCGACAACTTCAGTATCTGGCATCAGCGTCTTGGCCCAATGAATAGCGCCCATACCGATGAAAAATAATGAGATAGCCATTCCAAGACCAAGACCTAGCTGATGCGCATTTTGGTTTCCCATAACCGGAATGAAAATGAACAAATCTTGCGGAACGAAAATATAAGAAACAATAAGTAGAACCGTTCCAAGGGCAGAGATTCCAAACAGGATGGCTACTTGACGCTCTGCACGGTTGGCAGCAGCTGGATCAGAATCAGCTTTACGATGAACGTGAGCAGGTAACCCTGGATCTTTTATCGCTTCAATTTCGTTGGACATGTATTTATCTCGCCTTCATCGCTAGCCAGACAGCAACACCAATTAGTATTCCTAATCCTAAAATCCAACCAAGTAAACCTTCAGTAACTGGGCCGACACGACCAAGGGATGCGCCACCAAGATTTGGTTCTTTTTCTGCAGCTTTAATCCACTTGATGATTGACATCTTTTCCGCAGGAGTAATTGTTTTGTCGCTAAAGACTGGCATTGATTGTGGTCCTGTGATCAATGCTTCATAAATATATTTAGGATCTACGCCCATCAATGTTGGAGCGTACTTACCTTGAGTTAGTGCGCCACCTTGACCGGCAAAGTTATGACACATTGCGCAGTTATTGCGGAAAAGTTCGCCACCTTGGGCAGTATTTCCGTCACGCTCGTAATTTAACTGTGAATCACTAGGAATTTCAGGTCCGGGTGCCAATGATGCGACATAGGCAGCTAGGGCTGCAGTTTCTTGTGCATCGTACAGCGGAGCCTTGCGCATAGCTTGGGTGCTCATGTCTGCCATTGGCATACGACCTGTACCAACTTGGAAATCTACCGATGCCGCACCGACTCCAATAAGCGAAGGTGCAATCTGGCCACCTTCGGCATTAAGTCCGTGACAGGAAGAGCAGCCTCTCAAGAAAATCTGACGCCCTTCTTCAATTTGAACTGAGCGATCCACCTTTGATGTCTGCGAAGTTGTAGTTGCACTTGCAATACTAAAAGTAGTTCCGATACCCAACAATGCCAAGATCAACAGCATTGGTCCCGCGGCTTTATGGCGACGGTATCGAGATAAGCGCTTCACTAGATTCCCTAACTACTTAATGAGGTAGATCGCTGAAAAGAGAGCGATCCACACGACGTCTACGAAGTGCCAGTAATACGAAACAACGATTGCGGTTGTAGCTTGCTGATGAGTGAATCGTCGAGCTTTTGCAACGCGAACCATTACGATCAAAAATGCGATGAGACCACCTGTTACGTGAAGTCCATGGAAACCAGTAGCAATATAAAATACAGAGCCGTATGCGGTTGAGGAAAGTGTTAAACCTTCAGAAACCAATGAGGCGTATTCAAAAATTTGTCCCGAGATAAAGAATGCACCCATTAAGAATGTAAGAGCAAACCATTCACGCATTCCCCATTTGTTGATTTGGAAAATTTTCCCTGTGCGATGATTTTGGAAACGCTCAGCGGCAAAAACTCCAAACTGGCAGGTGACTGATGAGAGAACCAGAACCGTGGTGTTAAGAGCAGCGAACGGGATATTTAAGATTGAAGTTGACTCTAGCCAAATCGTTGGACCCTGCACCGCGCGAGTGGTGAAGTACATCGCAAATAAAGCAGCGAAGAACATGAGTTCACTGGACAACCACACGATTGTTCCCACAGCTACTGCATTGGGACGTGTGATTTTCTGATGTGCTACGGCGCTTGACATAGGGGCGATTATTCCCGAAATTAGGCTCGGCGTCTTCCAAAGTTGGCCTCAGGGTGTCGGTTTTGAGCATATCCGAGGTGAAACGGATCACTGTAAAAGTGGTGGCCCTATCCATTAAAAGTGGAGCCAATAGCGCGCTTCAAGATTAGACTTTAGCCATGTCAGAGACCAAGAAGCAGATCATTGTTTACTCCGATGATTCATCGGTTCGTGCATCCATTGCTTCAGCTTTAGGACGACGTGTTGCAGTAGATCTGCCAGAACATGAGATCCATGAATTTGCGACAGGGTCCGCCTTGCGTGCCTATATGGATAGCAAAAGTATTGGTGGCGGATCTCGCGCCGATCTTTTCATTCTTGATGGAGAAGCAGCACAAGAAGGTGGCATGGGAATTGCTCGTCAATTGAAGGATGAAGTATTCAATTGCCCACCCGTCTTAGTCATTACAGGACGCAAAGAGGATGCCTGGCTTGCCGCTTGGTCTTTAGCTGAAGCATCTGTTGTTCACCCGATCGATCCTTTCACTCTGGCCAAGACCGCTGCTCAATTACTGCGCGGCACCACACTCGTTTCCGCATAACTATCGTGATGACTCACTCGCGATGGGACTTACATATCTCGCGTTTGGATTCTGGCTTAGACCTTGAAGTAGCCGATGTTCAGTGGTGCATGGATCAAATCCTTACTGGAAATGCTGACATCGAGATAATAAAAAAATTCTTATTAGCGTTGAAATCCAAAGGCGAGACATCCGAAGAGGTCGGGGCACTAGTTGCCCAGATGTATCAACATTGTGCCCCAATAACAATTAACGAACGCGCAGTCGACACAGTTGGCACTGGTGGAGATGGTGCCCATACGATCAATATTTCTACAACAGCTGCAATCATTGCGGCAGCGGCTGGGGTCAAAGTTGTAAAGCATGGAAATCGCGCTGCATCATCAAAGTCAGGTGCAGCAGATTTACTGGAAGCACTTGGTGTCAATATCAACCTCGATGGAAAAGGCGTGGAGCAAACATTCAGTCAACTAGGAATCGGATTTTGCTTCGCTCCTGTATTCCATCCAGCAATGCGTTTTGCGGCGCCTGCTCGAAAGGAGTTAGGAACGCCCACAGTTTTCAATATCTTGGGACCGTTGGCTAATCCCGCACAACCAAAGGCTGCTGCTATCGGTGTTGCTAATGACCGAATGCATTTAGTGATGGCACAAGTTCTTAGTGACCGAGGTGTAGATGGTTTTGTCTTCCGTGGTGATGATGGACTTGATGAAATCACATTAGCTACAACCACCTCTGTATTAACTATCGGAGGCGGTGAAATTTCCAGTGACCTGATCGACCCACTTGATTTTGATATTCAACGTGCACCTATCGAAGCCTTGGTTGGGGGAGACGCAACGGAAAACGCTCGCATTACAACAGCGATTTTTGCTGGTGAAAAAGGCGCGCCTCGGGATGCGGTTGTACTCAATGCAGCAGCTGCGATTGCAGCGTATGAGGCCAGGTTTGATTTAAATCTTCATCATCGAATGACTCTTGGGATTTCTCGTGCGATCGAAGCAATAGATTCAGGGGCAGCGACACGATTAGTTCAACAGTGGGCAGCACTTACTCAGAAATTGGGCGCTTAGACCTTCTCTTGTGGGAAGGAAAATTTCGCATTTCTTCAAAGGTCGACACTTTATGGCCAGCAAGTCGTTCAATGATTCCATGCAGAACATCAACTGTTGCTAGTGCATCATCTAGTGCTCGGTGGTTCGGAGAAGTTTCTGCGTTGAAGAATTCTGCAAGTGTTCCTAGTTTGCAGTTAATAACTTCATCTCTATCAAGAACGGCTCTGGCTAATCGAGCAGTATCAACAGTTTCATACTTTGGCCATGGATAATCATGGACAATTGCGGCAGCCTTTAGGAAGCTCATATCAAAAGGGGAGTTGTGAGCAACTAAAACTGTCTCATCTGGAGAGCCTAAGAACTCAAAGAGTGTTGGTAATACTTCATCGATGAATGGGGCAGAGAGCAACATATCGTCGGTGATTCCAGTTAATTGTGTAATAAATGCCGGCAAGGCATGTCCTGGATCTATGAAGCTTTGAAAGGTTCCTAGAACAATACCACCGCGAACTTTTACGACACCGATTTCGGTAATTCCTGCTCCAGATTTAGGAGAGCCACCAGATGTTTCAAGATCTAGTACTGCAAAAGTGGTATCCGAGAGAAGAGTCTCACCAATGTTTTGCATAAGGGCGATCGTATGTCATTGAACTGACAACAGTCAGGCCATAGAATTTTCGTATGGCAATTGAGGGAGCACCAGCAGGGTGGATGCAGGATTGGTCTGCACATGGTTCAGGCAAGAACGCCAATGTGGGAATTCTTTTGGTTCATGGTTTTACGGGTGCACCACCGTCGATGCGTCCATGGGGCGAGTTTTT
>CAIXVA010000025.1 GCA_903922745.1 uncultured Actinomycetes bacterium | reverse complement strand
TGAACTCTCACAGCGCGGAATGGATCGCTCTCGCGCCGACTACATGGGAATGCTCGGAACAGTAATGAACTGTTTAGCGCTCCAGGATTTTCTAGAAAAAGAGGGTGTTCAGACCCGCGTTCAGACAGCGATCACAATGGGACAAGTTGCAGAGCCATACATTCCATTGCGCGCAATTCGTCACCTTGAAAAAGGTCGCGTAGTTATTTTTGGCGCAGGTGCAGGAATGCCATTCTTTACAACTGACACAGTCTCGGCCCAACGCGCACTTGAAATCGGAGCAGAAGCTCTGCTGTTGGCTAAAAGTGGAGTTGATGGTGTGTACAGCGCGGATCCAAAGAAGGATCCAAAAGCAACTAAGTACGACACCATTACTTACGATGAAGTTCTGTCAAAGTCGTTAGCAGTGGCAGATGCTGCAGCTTTTGCACTGTGTCGCGAGAACAAGTTACCAATCGTCATTTTTGATTTAATGCAAAATGGAAACATTGCACGCGCAGTTCGCGGAGAAACAATTGGAACTCTTGTCGCATAAGCGACAAGCTTGAAGTAAGAAGTAGTAAGAGGAGCAAGGACCATGGCAGATGTAGCAAGCGCTCTCAAAGACGCTGAAACAAAGATGAATAAGGCAATTGAAGTTGCAAAAGATGACTTTGCCACTATTCGCACAGGTCGAGCTCACCCATCACTATTTAACAAGGTAATGGTTGATTACTACGGCACCTACACCGCCTTGTCACAACTTGCCTCGATTCAAGTTCCAGAAGCACGTATGGCCCTTATTTCTCCATTTGATAAAGGGGCGATGGCTTCTATTGAAAAGGCTATTCGTGAATCAGATTTAGGTGTAAACCCTGGAAATGATGGGGTAGTAATTCGCGTTAACTTCCCACAGTTGACTGAAGAGCGTCGCAAGGATTTCATCAAGGTTGTTAAGAGCAAGGCTGAAGATTCAAAGATTTCAATGCGCAATATCCGTCGTGCCGCAAAAGAAGCGATGGAAAAGATGGAAAAAGATGGCGATATTGGAAAAGATGATTTAGCCCGCGGCGAAAAAGAACTTGAAAAAGTAACTGCAGATCACGTTGCAAAGATTGATGACATGCTCAAGCACAAGGAGGTCGAACTCCTCGAGGTATAAGGGGTTCACTCATGTCTGATCTACATTCGATAAACGAAGCGATCAATAAGAAAGCAGGGCGAAAGCTGCTGCCTTCTATTGGCGTTGGTTTGTCATTGATCGCACTTGTTTGGTTTGCGCTGTCATATCAACGTGAAATTTTTGCAATCGTAGTTGCGTTCGCTGTAATTCTGGGATTGCGTGAAATCGTTCGCGCATTTGCAGCTCGCTCAATTACTATTTCCTTTAATGGCTTAACTATCGCTGCAATTGGCTTGGCCTATGCTGCATGGAACGGTGGCGTTGGGGGATTAGCTGTTGTAACCGCTATCGCTATTCCACTTCTTCTGATTCGCGCGTTATTGCAAGGTCCAGAGGGATTTGTAGCCAAGGCAACCGCAACAACTTTTTCACTGTTGTACTTGCCTTTTTTGGCAGGCTTTCTTATTTTATTAGGAAGACCAAGCACAGGTTTTCAGCGAGTTATGACATTTATGGTTTTAGTTGGCTGCAATGACACATTTGGATACATCATCGGCGTGTTATTTGGTAAGCATCCACTTGTTCCAACGATATCTCCCAAGAAAACTTGGGAAGGTCTCATCGGATCAACAATTTTTACAGTTGCAGGTGGGTGCTTAGCATTCAACTACATCATGGATATGCATTGGTGGATCGGAATAATTGTTGGCCTAATGATCGTATTTACTGCAACGTGTGGTGATTTAATCGAGAGTGCAATGAAGCGCGACATGAGCCTGAAAGATATGGGATCGCTATTGCCAGGTCACGGTGGAATGTTAGATCGACTTGATTCAGTTGTTTTGTCGGCACCAGCCATGTGGTTGGCCCTCGAGTTAGTAAAGCATTTCTTATGAGCGGACAAGTTCCTGAAGTAAAGCTGGTCTTTGATGAGCCAGTTCAACGTAAAAAAGCCCCAAAGCATCTAGCTGATTTTTCTCCTGCAGAGCGTAAAGCCTTTGCAAAAGAGCTTGGTTTTGAGCCGTTCAGAGCTACCCAAGTAGCAACACACTACTTCAGCCATCTTTCTAGTAATCCAGATGAGTGGACTGATATTCCTGCTGCTGAGCGTCTATCGATCGCAGCGGCTCTGACACCGCAAATGATCACCTTGGTAACAACTCGTACGACAGATAATGGAATGACTAGAAAAGACTTGTGGAAGTTGCACGATGGAGTTCTAGTCGAGAGCGTATTGATGCGTTACACCGACCGCGTAACAGTTTGTATTTCCTCTCAAGCTGGTTGCGGAATGAACTGCCCGTTTTGTGCAACAGGTCAGGCCGGCCTTACTCGAAACTTATCTGCTGCTGAAATTACTGATCAGATTGTGGCCGCAGCACGTGCGTGTGCAAACGGTGAACTGCCAGGTGGGCCAACACGACTTTCCAATATTGTATTTATGGGAATGGGCGAACCATTAGCTAACTACAACGCTGTTGTACGCACATTGCGCAACATAACTGATGCAAACCCAGATGGTCTCGGAATTTCTGCGCGTTCAGTTGTTGTATCAACCGTTGGCCTGGTTAACGGAATCGAAAAACTTATGGATGAGGGCATCAACTGCACGTTGGCAGTGTCGCTTCACACCCCTGATGACGAGCTCCGTGATTCACTAGTTCCTATCAATAATCGATATAACATTCGAGAAGTTTTGGCGGCAGCAGATGCGTATGAAAAGAAAACGGGCCGTCGATATTCCATCGAATACGCGCTGATTCGCGATATTAATGATCAATCGTGGCGATCAGATTTATTGGGACGTTTGCTAAAAAACCGAAATGCCCACGTTAATTTGATTCCACTTAACCCAACACCCGGATCAAAATGGACCGCATCTCGCCGCGAAGATGAAGCAGAGTTTGTTCGAATTCTTGAAAGTTACGGAGTACCCGTAACTGTTCGTGATACCCGTGGCCGTGAAATTGATGGCGCATGCGGTCAATTGGCAGCGGCCGAGAAAGTCTCGCCTACTAGTTAGACGGCTCGAGAATTGCTAGGCTCGGGCACATGAAAAAGCTCAGCAACTTTATTAATGGTAAATCTGTAGATTCAACATCAGGTGAAACCACAACCCTTGTAAATCCAGCGACAGGGCAACCTTTTGCGACAGCCCCACAATCAAATGCGGCAGATATCGATGCAGCGTACAAGGCGGCAAATGATACATTTCCAGATTGGCGCGATTCAACACCGTCTCAACGCCAACGCGCACTACTAAAAATTGCAGATGCGATCGAAGAACGCGCTGAAGAAATTATTGCCATTGAATGCGAAAACACAGGAAAGCCAATTTCGCTGACAACAACTGAAGAAGTACCTCCGATGGTTGATCAGATCAGATTCTTTGCTGGCGCTGCTAGAAATCTTGAAGGAAAATCAGCTGGTGAATACATGCCAGGCATGACCTCGATGATTCGCCGCGAACCAGTTGGAGTTATTGGACAGGTAACACCTTGGAATTACCCAATGATGATGGCGGTCTGGAAGTGGGCACCTGCAATTGCTGCGGGTAACACAGTTGTTCTAAAGCCAAGTGATACAACACCGGCATCGACTGTATGGATGGCTAATTTGATGGCAGAGTTTTTACCTGCAGGAGTTTTCAATGTGGTGTGTGGTGAGCGCGAGACGGGAGCGACACTGGTTAACCATGCACGTCCTGACATGGTTGCAATTACCGGATCAGTTGCTGCCGGAATTAAGGTAGCTGAATCTGCTGCAAAGCAATTAAAACGCGTTCACCTTGAACTCGGTGGCAAAGCACCAGTAGTTGTTTTTGCAGATGCAGATTTAGGAGCGGCTGCAGAAGCGATCGCAATTGCTGGTTACTTCAACGCGGGTCAAGATTGCACCGCTGCAACACGAGTAATTGTTCAAGACACTGTTTATGATCAATTTGTGGCACTACTTACGGAACAAGCTAAGCAGATTGCCATTGGCGCACCAGCAGACGACGATGTTTTCTTGGGGCCAGTAAATAATGCCAATCAACTGGCACGAATTACAGATCTTTTGTCTAGAGTTCCGGCACATGCCACAGTAATGACCGGTGGTAGCGCCCTTGATCGACCAGGATTTTTCTTCCCAGCAACTGTTGTCGCAGGATTACAGCAAGCAGACGAGCTAATTCAGAAGGAGATCTTCGGGCCGGTTATTACCGTTCAAAAATTCACTGATGAAGCCCAGGCTGTCGCCATGGCCAATGGGGTTGAGTACGGTCTTGCTTCAAGTGTCTGGACCACCAACCACGGAACCGCGATGCGCATGGCCAAGGCCTTTGATTTTGGCTGCGTTTGGATCAATACCCACATTCCGATCGTTGCCGAGATGCCACATGGCGGCTTCAAGCGCTCGGGATATGGCAAAGATCTCTCAGCCTATGGCTTCGAGGATTACACCCGAATTAAGCATGTGATGACTAATCTTGGGGCGTAGTATTTCCCCCTGTTCAGTCAGTTCAACCGCACTATCCGCCCACAACCCACAGAAAGCTTGAGGCTCGGTAATCCGACAACTAGCTTGTGCTTAACCCTTAAGGAGTAAATCAGTATGTCAAAAGAAAGTTCACTCTCACCAGAAGCAAAATCAGTTTTAGGTGCAATGGTTTCTCGCCGCGGAGTACTCGCAGGCGCAGGTGGTTTAGGTGCAGCAGGATTACTTGCTGCGTGTGGCGGCGG
>CAIXVA010000024.1 GCA_903922745.1 uncultured Actinomycetes bacterium | reverse complement strand
TTTCATCCCATGCACCAAATACAAGCGTTTGCAGACGAGATTGCGCAATTGCGCCGGCACACATTGCACATGGTTCAAGAGTTACCACCAAGGTGTAATCCGTTAAATGCCAATCCCCCAGCTTTTCAGTTGCATTGCGAATTGCAACAATTTCGGCATGTGCAGTTGGATCATTGTGTAATTCGCGTTCATTGTGACCGGTAGCAACCAACTCGCCTACTGCATTAAAAATTGCCGCACCAACTGGAATATCTCCACTAGCAACTGCATTACGTGCCGCGTTAAGCGCGACGCGCATCATTTCAATATCGTTCACAGATCTAATAGCTCCGAAAATTGATCACCAAATCCTAAGCGCGCTGCGATTGCTTCAAGTTGTTCATCTGGAAATAGTTCCTCATCATCACACAATGCAGAAATTTCCATTCCACTCATCCCGAGATCAGCTAAAATTTCTAGATGACCAACAGGTCCGGGTTCTTCATCGTCTTCAGGAATTGGAAGATCTGCAATCTCCATCAACTCTTCAGCGACTGGGTAATCAAGTGCAGCCGTTGCATCACTTAAGAACAATGAAATATGTGAACCTAGTACGCGAATTAAAATAAAGAATTCTTCATCAATTGCAATCAGGGCAATTGAGCCGCCATTTGTTTGTTGTGATTTCAAGCGAGTAATGATTTGTGCAATGTCATATGGGTCTGGAAGTGTGCCCAATGTCCAGCGTCCGTCTTCGTGCCATGCTGCTACTGCGAAATCCATTTCACTTGTGAGGTCGGTTACAACATCGTCGATGGCATCAAAGGATTCAATCTCCTCAACGAGCTCTTCTTCGAAATCGGACATGTGCGCATACTTTCACTCATTGGAAAGGAATGAAACCCCTGTAAGGTAATACCTATGAAAGTACATGTCGCCAATCACCCATTGATCAATCACAAATTGACGGTTTTGCGCGACGAACGGACCGATTCACCAACATTTAGACGCTTAGTCGAAGAGCTCGTAACCCTTTTGGCATACGAGGCAACCAGAGATGTGCGAACGCACGAAGTTGAAATTACAACCCCTGTTACAAAGACAAAGGGTCAAAAATTAGCTGAACCCCGTCCAGTAGTTGTACCAATCTTGCGCGCAGGTCTGGGAATGCTCGAAGGTATGAGCAAACTGATTCCAACCGCCGAAGTTGGTTTCTTGGGAATGGTTCGCGATGAAAAAACTTTAGAGGCGAGCACATACGCGAACCGTCTACCTGATGATTTATCTGGACGCCAAGTTTTTGTATTAGATCCAATGCTTGCAACTGGTGGAACATTAATCATGGCGTTTCATTACCTGATTGATCTTGGAGCAACAGATATCACTGCGGTGTGCATCCTGTCTGCTCCTGAAGGAATTGCTGCAGTTGAAAAAGAGTTTGCAAATAGTCGAGTACCGATCACAATCGTTACTGGCGCACTGGATGAAAAGTTAAATGAGCACGGTTACATTGTTCCGGGCTTAGGCGATGCCGGCGATCGCTTATACGGAGTTGTGTAAATGGCATCAACCTCACCCGGATACGGAATCACAATTCGTGTCGAAGGTCCCCCATCTGCAAACCCAGTAGCCCTAGCAACAACAGTTATTACTGGAGCTGGTGCAACAATT
>CAIXVA010000023.1 GCA_903922745.1 uncultured Actinomycetes bacterium | reverse complement strand
TTTTTTAGTTTCTGCCTTTACCGAAGGAATTATTCCTAAAATAGTTGTTACGAAAACAGATATCAGCGAGGTTCCACCATTTCTTGCAGAGTATGCCGAGCTTGATATTGAAATCATCCACACTGCAATCAAGAGTGATTCACGTGCTAAAGATTTAGCAAAGTTACATCAAGTCCTTGAAGGAAAAATCTCTGTTTTAGTTGGGCATTCAGGTGTTGGTAAATCAACGCTTATTAACGCACTTGTTCCAGAAGCAGATCGAGTAACAGGCGATGTGAATGAGGCAACTGGTCGCGGTCGCCACACTTCATCGAGCGCGATAGCTTTGCCACTTGTTGAAAGTGATGGATGGATTATTGACACACCTGGAATCCGAGCATTTGGACTAAGTCATATTGATAACCAACGAATTGTTGATGCTTTTAGCGATTTATCGGAAGTAGCTGCAAACTGCCTATCTAACTGTTCTCATTCTGAAAGTTCATGCAAATTAGATGCATGGGCCAGCCCTGAAGGGGTTCCAAACGCCCACCGAACTGCACGTCTAGCAAGCCTTCGCTCGCTACTAGCGGTCAAGGATTCCCCAGCACCTGTGATCGAGGATTAATCTCACTTTTTATCTAGTGCTAACCCGCTTTTTAAGGCAGGGCTATTTAGGGCAACACAATAGACTTACTGCATTATGAGCGCTGATCTCAATTCATTCGATCTACTTGATGATCTAGCACTTGCGCACGCCTTAGCTGATCTTGCAGATGCGATCACTCTTGACCGCTACCAGGCCCAAGATCTAGTTATAACTACTAAGCCCGATAACACTCCGGTAACTGATGCAGATCGCGCAGTTGAAACAGCAATTCGCGAAGCATTAGCAACTCATCGCCAAACAGATGGTTTAGTTGGTGAAGAGTTTGGAAGCGATAAGGGAGCATCTGGTCGTTACTGGGTTATTGATCCCATCGACGGAACTAAAAACTTTATGCGCGGTGTTCCAACATGGGCCACGTTGATCGCACTTGTAAATGTTGATGCATCCGGTGTTGAAGAAGTTGTTGTTGGAATAGCTAGTGCACCTGCACTGGCAAGACGTTGGTCTGCAGCCAAGGGTAATGGCGCATGTGTGAGATTTAATTCAGGAAGTGTCGATGATCTCTCCGAGGAGTTTGACGCTTCATCACATGAAAAGAAGATTTCAGTATCAAAAGTCGCAAATCTGTCCGATGCATCAATTTCTTATTCAGATTTCATTGGCTGGGGAGATCGACTAGAGCCATTCCAAAAGATGCTTGCTAACGCCTGGCGCACGCGAGGCATTGGGGATTTTTGGTCGCACATGCTTGTTGCAGAAGGTGCGGTGGATGTTGCAATCGAGCCATCACTTGCAGTGTGGGATATGGCAGCACTGGACATAATTGTTCGAGAAGCGGGCGGAACATTTACTAACACAGCAGGCCAAAGTGGACCTTTTGGTGGAAGCGGTGTTTCAACAAATGGATTACTCCACAATGCTGTTATTAATGGACTAACACCATGAGCCAACTACTAGAACCAGTAACACTGTCCGTACAGGGTATGACCTGTTCATCCTGCGTAAACACTGTCGAGAAGGCGCTCAACAAAGTTGATGGCGTAAGTGCCACGATCAACTTCGCAACCGAGACTGCTCACATTTTGGCTCCTGCAG
>CAIXVA010000022.1 GCA_903922745.1 uncultured Actinomycetes bacterium | reverse complement strand
TCCTTAATGAGCTTCTCTTTTGCAGCTGCTGCATCATCGCTGCCGCGAATGATCTTGATGACCTTATCGATATCGATAATCGCTTTAAGTAGGCCATCAACGAGTGAGAGGCGATCTTCAGCCTTTGCCTTACGAAATTCTGAGCGGCGACGAACAACTTCGATGCGGTGATCGATGAAGACTCGTAGCAGTTCTTTAAGACCAAGTGTCTGTGGCTTGCCCTTAACTAGTGCAACTGCGTTGATAGCAAAGGCATCTTCCATCGGGGTCAGCGCATACAACTTCTCTAGAACCTCTTCAGGCTCAAAACCATTCTTAATTTCAATGACAACGTTGGTGCCGGTCTGGCCATCAGAAAGATCAATGATGTCGCTGATTCCTTGAATCTTTTTGGCTTTAACAAGGGCGGCAATACGCTCAACAACTTTTTCAGGCCCAATTGTGTAAGGCAACTCCTTGATGACGATACCCATCTTGCGAGATGAGACCTTTTCAATTTCAACAGATGCGCGAACCTTGAAAGACCCCTTACCTGTTGCGTACGCCTCGCGCACACCATCTAGTCCAACAATTTCTCCACCTGTTGGAAAATCTGGGCCAGGAATAAACTTCATGAGCTGCTTGATAGTTGCAGTTGGATTTTCAATCAAAAACTTAGTTGCAGCGATAACTTCGCCCAAGTTGTGTGGTGCCATGTTTGTTGCCATACCGACAGCAATTCCTGAACCACCATTAACAAGAAGGTTTGGATATGCAGCAGGTAAAACAACAGGCTCAGAGAGCTGACCGTCATAGTTAGGACCAAAATCAACTGTGTCTTCATCTGCTTCGGCAACCATAGACATTGCAGCTGGAGCCAAACGTGCTTCGGTATAACGCATGGCAGCGGGGCCAGCATCTAATGAACCAAAGTTTCCGTGACCATCAATTAACGGTAATCCCATTGAAAAACTTTGCGCCATGCGAACAAGTGCGTCATAGATTGCACCATCACCGTGTGGGTGCAACTTACCCATTACTTCACCAACAACACGTGCACTCTTTACATGTCCGCGCTCCGGACGTAGACCCATATCTGCCATCTGATGCAAGATGCGACGGTGTACAGGCTTTAAACCATCTCGTGCATCAGGAAGTGCGCGTGAATAAATTACTGAGTATGCATATTCAAGAAAAGAATCAGAAACTTCCTTGGAAACATCGATGTCGACGATCTTTCCTGGATATTCACCGGGCTTTGGTCCAGCGGGTTTCTTACCTTTAGCCGCAGATTTCGCGGGAGTCTTCGCAGTTGCCATTGGGGCATTCTGCCAAGAGTCAGCGTTAATTTAGGGGAGGGCGCGCCCCAACTGATGAAACACACTTTGCAGCAAGGGCTGCACCGGCTGTCAGAGCTTGAGTTAAGTCACTAGTTTCTAGCCACTTTGGAATAAAGCCTGCGGCAAATGAATCTCCGGCACCAGTTGTGTCGACAACATTGGTAGTTATTGCTGGGACCTTTGCAGATTCATTTCCATTGACCGCCATCGCACCTTTTGAACCGAGTTTGATGACAACTAGAGGTGTGTACTTCTGAAGATTCTTTTCAGCTTCAACAAGATCCTTTGTATTGCCAAGATATAAAGCCTCTTCACTGTTGAGAAGAATGCCATCCATCATCGCAACCCAAGACAACGCCTCTTCTAATGAAACTATCTTCATCGCACCGGTAGTTGTTGGATCAAAGAAAATTGGCTTTCCTGTAGCTTTAATCTTTTTGATCATGGCAATGACAGCGTCACGGCTACGGAAATCCAATAATGCATAACCAGATAAATAAACACCGTCAATGTCATCTAGTGGTGGCAAATCACTGACTTCAAGGTCAGCATTTGCACCGTTGTCTGGAAACATTGTGCGCTCACCATTGGCATCAACCAAAATGACAACAACACCTGTTGGGCGTCCACTATGCATCAAATTGAGGTGTTCAACACCGTATTTATCTAAGTCCGAAATCAATGCAAAACCAACTGGGTCATTGCCTGTTCTGGCTACTAAATGTGACCGTGAATTTGTGCGTGTTATCCAGGTTGCAACATTTGCTGCTTGTCCACCGGGGTGGCTAGAAATCTTGCTGGAAGTGTCATTGCCATAGTTGATTGGCTCTTTGAGTTGTGAAATAACATCTAGAGCTAAATCACCGATACACAGAATCTTTTTCATCCAAGTGCCACAGCAATCTGAGCTGCAAGCAAGCAGTTAGCTTTGATGATTTCAGTGTTGATGGCAAGTGATTCACCCTTTGAAGCGGTGTGGAAATGCTCTAGCAAGAAAGGCGTGACCAACTT
>CAIXVA010000021.1 GCA_903922745.1 uncultured Actinomycetes bacterium | reverse complement strand
TAAATCTGCATAGGCGAGTCCATCTGCCAATACCAAACGGCCTTCAGCGTCTGTGTTAATTACTTCCACAGTTGTTCCGCCGTAATGCTTGATGACATCGCTTGGACGTTGAGCGGTGCCAGAGATGGCGTTTTCTGCCATCATCATCAACGCTGTTACGCGAACATTTGGTTGTAATTCTTCGAGTGCGGTAAGGGTCGCAAGAATTGCAGCTGAGCCTGCCATGTCACTCTTCATCGCCATCATCGTGTCATACGGACGCTTTAATGAAACGCCTCCAGTATCAAAGGTGATGCCCTTGCCCACTAAAACAATATGAGGCAATGCATTGACTGATTTCTTCTTAGATTTTGGCTGGTACGAGACTTCAACCATGCGGGGGCCAGGTTTTGGTGATGAACCACCGACCGCTCTTAATCCACCAAACTCTTTAAGTTCTGCACCCGCATAAACCTTTACCTTTAACCCTGTTCCTTGTGCAAAGAGCTCTGCTTGCTTTCCTATCCAAGCTGGTGTCTTGATATTCGCAGGGGTATGAATCAGATCGCGAGCGCGACATATTGCTTTCGCAATTGCTGCTGCATCATCAACTAGTTTTTTATCTTTACTTCCAATTAATAACTGTGGCTCTTCTTTTTTCTTATCAGTCTTTAGATTCCAAACCCATGCGCTGAGTGCCATCGAAATCGCATGTGCTTTAACTTCTTTAACTGCACATGACGAGTAGACAGTTAGATTCTTTCCACGAACTTTACGTCCGACTGATGCACCAGCTGCTCGAAGAGCTGAACCGCTTTGATCACCGATTGCGACTAAAAAGATACGGTCGGTTGGAGAATCAGTTGCACTAACTGGAATCTCGAAAATTTCGCCAGCTTTTGCTGTTGGTCCGAAGAAAGCTAATTCGTCGACAAGATTAAGTCCAAAGAATTTTTCAATATCTGAAACTAATGGTCCAACACATTCAAATGATTCATCAGGATTTTTTACAAATCCGACTGCTACTGCATTGGCCGATGATGCCGCTTTGATATCTAGCGGGGCGGCGATAGGTAGTGCTGACATGATTGGTAAGGCTAGTGCCTTGGAAAAGGAATTACTTCTTAACTAGCGCGACTGCAGCGTGTAAAGCGGCACTGAGATTGTTTGCTTCTTCAGCGTTCATTTCAACGACCAATCGGCCGCCACCTTCTAGAGGAATTCGCATAACCAAAGAGCGAGCTTCCTTTGTAACCTCCATAGGACCGTCACCAGTGCGGGGTTTCATGGCTGCCATGTGGGGACTCCTCTAATCGGTTTCTATTCGGGTGAATAACTGCCTTTACGGCAAGGGAGTAAGTATCTCGCACTATGCACCGTTGTGCGAAATCGGGGTAACCCTTTAAATACCCAAAATTGCGCTCAATCTGGCCTTACCTTGCTTAATGATCACATCGGCGGACCGCTCTGGTACCCCTAACATCGAGGCAATCTCGGCCGCTGACATTGATTTGAGATAGTGCATCGTCAAGATGATTCGCTCTTCATCCGGCAACGAGGCAAGCGCATCAGCGAGAGTCTGCGATTGCTTGCCCATTGGCTTAGTTTACTTCGTCTGCCTTACTTCAGTGGGCGCAACTGGCGGCCGAGCTTTGCCAGTGAGATGCGCACACCAGCGTATAAACCAGGTGCAATAAGTAGGAATAGCGGCCTTGGAGCCAAAATCTCTTCGGACCAATCAAAGCGCGTTGTGTCTGCATCGATTTCAACTAATTCAAAACGCCCAGTTCCTTTGATGATCTTTCCAGTATGTAAAACATCGCAGACATGAGGTGGTTGCCATGAAGTAACAACCATATGGTCCATTACTCCGATTTTACCCATCCCTGTAAATGCTGCAATTGTCGTGCCAACACCTTCACGAATCTGCGATGTAACTTCAACTGTAGTTTGTACCATCCAATCGCCCTGAGATTCCCATTCGGCAAGTGCTGCCCAAACTTTTTCAATTGGTGCCTTGATTACAAGGCTCATTGCAATGTGGTTACTTCTCATGCACCGCACGCTTTCAGCGCATCTTCAACATTTGTAGTCCACTGAACAATTTCGCGCATTCCAGGCTTTATGAATTTTTCTTCTTCAAGATGAACAATCAATTGATGCAAAGGTGTATAAATTCCAAATGGGTCCAGAATGACCACTGGCTTAGTGTGAAACTTTAAATAGTGACCAACCCAAATTTCAAAGAACTCTTCCAGAGTTCCCGCTCCACCTGGAAGCGTAATGAATGCATCTGAAATATCGGTAATCATATGTTTACGCTGACCCATTGTTTCAACAACATGGAGTTCATCATTGTCATGATCTGCAAATTCAATATCAACAAGTGCCTGTGGGATTACGCCAACTGTCTTGCCACCCTTGTCGCGAGCACCGCGCGAAATAGCGCCCATCATGGAAATATGGCCGCCGCCTGTAACTAACTCATTGGATGTTGCTGCGATTCCCTGCCCGAGTTCGTAGGCAAGCTCTACATACTTATTATCAATCGTTGGGGATGATGAGCAGAAGACGGCAATACGCATACGGCTAACAATAGAGGCTAGGCTTAGGACATGACGACCATTGCATCTGGCCACGGAATCGCAACAATCTCCAACGGAACTACTTTGGATGTTTGGTTCCCATCTCCATCTCTGTCCGCGCTATCTGGCACCGCCCCTGCAGAACTAACTGCTCTGGCTGGTGCTGATGCAGCACGCGCAGTTACTCGCGAAGTAATTAGCATCGAGATTGATATTACAAAAGCACCTGCATCTGCGGCAGATGCGTACCTGCGTTTACATTTGTTATCACACCGTCTTGTAAAGCCACATGGAGTCGCACTTGATGGAATCTTTGGTCTACTCAGCAACGTTGTATGGACATCAGTTGGCCCATGCGCTGTTGATGGTTTTGAAATTACGCGTGCTCGTTTAAAAGCTGCTCATGGTCATGTCAGTGTTTATGGCGTTGATAAGTTTCCGCGAATGGTTGATTACGTAGTTCCTAGTGGAGTTCGAATTGCAGACGCTGATCGT
>CAIXVA010000020.1 GCA_903922745.1 uncultured Actinomycetes bacterium | reverse complement strand
CACCTTCTATGTCAGCATCGCAGTTGGCTTTGGTGCATGGGTTTGGAATTACTTTGGTTCAACATTTGGAACCGAGTTCTTCACCGCATATCTTGTTGAGTATTCACTCTCGATCGATAACCTATTTATCTTCGTAATTATTTTGGCCCAGTTTGCTGTCCCAAGTATTTATCACCAAAGAATTCTCTTAATTGGAGTAATGCTGGCACTTGTCTTGCGTGCAATCTTTATTGCAATTGGTGCGGCCGCACTTGGTGCATTCTCATTTACCTTCGTGATCTTTGGCGCAATTCTTGTCTGGACCGGTGTTGGCTTGTTTAAGCACTGGGATGAAGACCCAGAACCTAATGACAACATGATGGTTCGCACCATTCGAAAGCGAATGGCAATGGTGGACGAGTTCCACGGATCCAAACTATTTATCAAGGTCAATCAAAAGCGCTTTGCAACCCCTATGTTCTTGGTCATTATTGCGATCGCATCTACCGATTTGTTATTTGCATTGGATTCAATACCTGCAACATTTGGTGTTACATCACAGACGTTCTTGGTTTTCACGGCTAATGCTTTTGCGCTACTAGGCCTTCGCGCCCTGTATTTCTTGCTCAAGGGACTACTTGATAAGTTGATTTACCTATCCCTAGGACTTTCATTTATCTTGATGTTTATCGGAGTTAAGCTGATCATGACCTACCTCCACGAGCAGTTCGACAATATTCCAAAGATTCCAACACCTGTCAGCCTCGGAGTAATTGCAGGAATTTTGACGATCTCAACTATTGCAAGCCTTATCAAATCAAGTAGGGATCCAAAGGCAAAAGCTCATGCGGGTAGAGTCACTGGGCATAAAGAGGGGCCGCCAGCGTTACTATAAGTACATTCTTATAGTGACAGGGGTCCAGTTTGTTCTCAGCAATTGTTCTAGGCATTGTTCAGGGACTTACTGAATTTCTTCCCATTTCATCCAGTGCGCATATTCGCATTGTGGGTGAGTTCATGAACAAGGCTCAAGATCCGGGTGCTCGCTTTACGGCAATCACACAGATCGGCACCGAACTTGCTGTACTTATTTTCTTCCGCAATGACATAAAGGCGATTGTTCTTTCCTGGTTTAAGCAGGTTGTTGCGCGCGCAGAGTTAAACCCTGAAGGCAAAGGACAAGCCCGAATGGGATGGCTGATCATCATTGGCAGCATTCCAATTGTTGTGCTTGGTTATTTAGGTAAAGACATCATTACTAATGATCTTCGCTCGCTGTGGTTGATTGCATCAGTAATGATCATCTTTGGCGTGATCCTTGGAATTGCAGATAAGTATGGAAAGAGTGAACGATCTCTTGACCAGTTGAACACTCAGCACGGACTTCTCTATGGCGCAGCCCAAGCACTTGCCTTAGTTCCAGGTGTTTCGCGCTCTGGTGCAACAATTGCGATGGGGCGTTTCCTTGGTTACACCCGAGAAGCTGCCCTTCGTTATTCATTTCTTTTAGCCCTGCCAGCGGTATTCGGCAGTGGACTCTATGAACTAAAAGATGCTTTCTCATCAGATGCTGCGCCCAATGTTTTCACAATCCCAGAAACTCTTGTTG
>CAIXVA010000019.1 GCA_903922745.1 uncultured Actinomycetes bacterium | reverse complement strand
GGTTCGCTGTATCAAGAAATGTATACATTAAATGATCAACGCCGAGGCGGTTCGTTAATGTGGTCTGGAGCAATGATCATCGACACTATCTGGATGTCTTTTGCTGTGTATCACTGGATCAAATCTGAAGAAAAGAAATCTAGAGACATCGATGCAGAAATTGCGGCTGAAAATGGCTGATGAGGAATTCAAGGCACCTGATTGGGTTGTGAATAACGAGGAAGAACGCCCAGTAACAGCCAAGCAAAAGAAGATATTTACAGCTGTTTTACTTATCGCATTGCCTTTTTGTTTATGGGCCGGTTGGTTTGAATTTGGCCGCGCACAAACAGGTAATTGGCGCGCATGGGTTTACACATTTGAGTGGCCTTTTTTTGGCGGAGTTACCTATTACTTATGGCGGCGAATAATGCGTGGGGATATGCCACGTATTCCGCGGCCAGATTTAAGTAAATTTGAGCATGAAGATGATGGTAATTAATACAAATAATCCACGGTAGAATTAACCCAGTTGATGCGACCGCATCAATGCACTTCCCCCAAGTGCTGCTACGAGCAGCACTACATGCGAGTCTTATTTTCGCCCTAGCCGCCAAAAGTGCGAGCTATACCCGAGACGCGCTTGTCGTCTCGATTGGTATGCATTTCTATGTCTCTACAACCACGTATTAGCGCGCCCGGAAAAGCTCGTCGCGCAGCATCAGCAGGAAAGCCTAAGCGCACAAAGAAGGTTGAAACCTTCACTGAGTCAGCGCCAAAGGCACGTCACACAACTGCGCAAAAAGCAGCACGTAAAGGTGCAGCAGCTAAGCCCGCTAGTTCAAAGCCTACATCAACTCGTCGTTATTCAGATGTTGATACATCTGCAATTTCAAAGAAGGAAGCTCGCCTAGTTGATCGTTCAAAGTTGCGCGCAAAGCGTTACCAAGAACAAACTGCATCAAAGCCACGTCCAACTGAAGAACCAGCAGAGCGTTCAGCACGTATTGAGCGATCACAGCGTCCAGATTCACGTGCAAAGAAGTTTGTTAAGGAACGCGAAGTTCGCGAATCAGCACCACGTGCAGAACGCACCGAGCGTCCAGCTTCTCGTCCAGAGTTTAAGAAGACATACAAGAAGGCAGAACGTCCAGAGCGTCCAGCTTTTAAGCGTGACGATTCACGTCCAGCTTTTAAGCGTGAAGATTCACGTCCAGCATTTAAGAAGGATTCAGACACTCGTCCAACAAATCGTCGTGACGCTGTAAAGGCAAAGATTGCTCGCACAGATGATGGTCGTCCAAACTTCGAGCCACGCAAGCGCGAAAAGTTTGATCCAACTCGTCCAAAGAAGAGCAGCGTTGCACCAGATACTCGCGCAGCTAACTTCCGCGCAGAGCGTCCAGTACGCGATCGTCGTAATGATTCATCAGCTTATGCTCGTGATGATTTCAAATCACACTCAAAGTCTCACTCAAATGCAGCGGTCGATTTCGGTGCAGATGACAACTACATTTCAGCAAATCTTGCAGATGCAAACCTTGTTGATGCAACTCCCCTAACTGAGATCACAACAACATTTGCTGATCTTGGAATTGCAGCTCCACTTGTTAACGCACTAAGCAAGCAAGGAATTTTGCATCCATTCCCAATTCAGATTGCAACATTGCCTGATGCATTAGCAGGCTACGATATTTTAGGTCGCGGACAAACTGGTTCAGGAAAGACTCTTGCATTTGGTTTGGCACTTCTTAACAACTTAAATGGCAAGGTTGCAAAGCCTCACAAGCCATTGGCACTTGTTTTGACTCCAACTCGCGAACTTGCACAGCAGATCGATGAAGTTTTGATGCCACTTGCTCGTTCAATTGGTCACGAATCAGTTGTTGTTGCTGGCGGAATGTCGTATTCAAAGCAGATCACTGCAATGCGTCGCGGAACAGCAATCTTGGTTGCAACACCTGGTCGTTTGATCGATCTACTAAACAAGGGTGAAGTTCAACTAGATCAACTTCAGATTACAGTTCTTGATGAAGCAGATCAGATGGCAGACATGGGCTTCTTGCCTGTTGTTAAGGAAATTCTTGATCAGGCAAAGCTTGATGGTCAGCGCCTTCTATTCTCTGCAACTCTTGACCGTGGCGTGGACTCATTGGTTCGTCAGTACTTAAAGAACCCAAAGACTCACTCACTACAAAACGATCGTGCTTCTGTTTCAACAATGGAGCACTACGTATTGGTTATGAACCCAACTGATAAAGATGACATCACAAATCAGGTTGCAGCGCGTAACGGAAAAACTATTTTGTTCGTTAAGACTCAGCGCGGTGCAGATCGTTTAGCTGACAAACTTGCTCACGCAGGTGTGCCAGTTGGTGCGTTGCACGGTGGAAAGTCACAAGCAGTTCGCACACGTACTCTGGCTCTCTTCAAGGAGACAGCAAATGCCGCACTAGTTGCAACAGATGTTGCCGCACGTGGTATTCACGTTGATGGAATTTCACTTGTTGTGCATGTTGATGCTCCAACAGATCACAAGGATTACCTGCACCGCGCTGGTCGTACAGCACGTGCTGGTGAGGCCGGAACTGTTGTAACTCTTGCGACAACTCGTCAGCAGAAATCAATCGGTGGACTTACACAGCGTGCCGGCGTAAACCCTAAGTTTGTTGGGGTTACACCTCTCAGCACTGAATTAATGAAGATTACGGGCGCACAGGAGCCAACAGGTATTCCTTACATCGTGCCAATCGTTGAAAAGTCTGTGCGTAGTGGCGGAAAGCGCCCTCGTCCAAACTCAAGTCAGCGTCGACGTCGCCCTCACTAGTTCACCCTTTCTAAATATTTCACAATAGGTAGTATTCGCGTTATGACTAACGCGAATCCATTTGCCCAACGCAGCACTCTTGAATATGAGCTGCCTCCATTTGCTGACATCAAAGTCGAGCACTATTTGCCTGCCTTCTATGAAGGGTGCACGCAGCAATTAGCTGAAGTTCAGGAAATCCTGAACACTCCAGGTGCTGCCACATTTGAGAACACAATTGTTGCTCTTGAAAAAAGCGGACAAATGTTGATGCGCATGTTGCTAGTTTTCTATAACAAGTCTTCAAGTGATACCAGTGATGAGTTAGATGCCATTGAAGAAGAAATGGCGCCAAAGCTTGCTGCCCATCAAGATGCAATTCAATTGAATCCGGTCTTGTTTAAGAGAATTAAAGATCTCTACGATGCTCGTGAATCAATTGGATTAAACACTGAAGATGCATGGCTATTAGAGCGTTATTACAAAGATTTGATTCATGCCGGTGCTCATCTAACAGAAGCACAGCGCGATCGCTTGAAGGAGCTTAATGAAGAGCTTTCAAAGTTAGAAACTCAGTTCGGTAAGAATGTTTTAGCTGACACAAATGATTTAGCCGTACTTGTTGACTCTGAAAAAGAGTTAGATGGTCTTAGCGAAAACCAGATTGCAGCTGCTGCAGCTGCTGCTAAAGATCGTGGGCATGATGGCAAGTGGCTTATCGGAATGGTGAACTTCACCGGCAACCCAGTTCTAGATTCACTCACTAACCGCGAACTTCGCAAGAAAATCATGGAAGCTTCAAAGAAAAAAGCTAACCGTCCGAATGAAAACGATAACAAGCCTGTATTGCTTCAAATGGTCAATCTGCGTGCAGAACGCGCAAAGTTATTTGGCAAGGAAACTCATGCTGAGCACGTTATTGCAGTGCAGACAGCAGGGCATCCAGACAATGTGCATGCCATGCTTCGAAAGATTGCACCAGCTGCTGTGCGCAACGCAAAGTCAGAAGCAGAAGACCTCAAGAAGTCTGCTGGCACAGACATTGAAAGCTGGGACTGGGGTTTCTACACCGAACAAGTTCG
>CAIXVA010000018.1 GCA_903922745.1 uncultured Actinomycetes bacterium | reverse complement strand
TCAATCGCTAATGAAACTTCAGAGCCTGTTGCAATCAAGATTGCCTGAGGGTTTGCAACATCCTTCAAGATATAAGCACCCTTTGCCACACCAGTTGCTGGCGCACAGATGGTGCGATCAAATACTGGCAAATTCTGACGTGAGAGCAAGATTCCTGCTGTTCGCCCACGAGTAATGATCTGTTTCCACGCCTCTGCAACTTCGTTGGCATCTCCGGGACGAATTACATCCAATCCAGGAATCGCACGTAGAGCTGCAAAGTGCTCGATCGGTTGGTGAGTTGGCCCATCTTCGCCGACACCAATCGAATCATGTGTCCACACATAGGTAGATGCAATGTTCATCAATGCCGCAAGACGCACTGCTGGTCGCATGTAATCGCTAAAGACAGCAAATGTTCCACCAAAAGATCTGGTTAAACCATGAAGCGCAATTCCATTGAGCACCGAGCCCATTGCATGTTCGCGAATTCCAAAGTGAATTATGCGTCCATATGGATCAGCACCCGGGATAGAAGATGATGTCGGAAGGAATGAACCCGAGCCCTTAATGCTGGTGTTATTCGAACCAGCTAAGTCAGCCGATCCTCCCCAAAATTCTGGCAACTGTGCAGCTATTGCATTTATTACTTCACCGGATGCAGCACGCGTTGCAACATCTTTGTCAGGTGAGAAGACTGGAATGTCTGCATCCCATCCTGCCGGAAGTTCCTTCGTGCGTAGTCTTTCAAGAAGTGAGGCTTTTTCAGGATTAGCTGATTTCCATTTTTCAAACTTTGCATCCCATGCTGAACGAACTACTGCTCCGCGATCCTTAACAAGGCGTGCATGTGCCAGAACATCTGCAGGCATTGCAAAATCTTCATCAGGATTTAAACCAAGTGCAATCTTTGTTGCTTTGATTTCATCCACACCAAGTGCTGATCCATGCGAGCCGGCCGTGCCTTGTGCTTTCGGAGCCGGCCATGCAATGACTGAGTGCATGCGAATCAAAGTGGGCTTTGAAGTTTCTTTCTTTCCAGCAACCATGGCTGCATCTAGTGCAACAAGATCGATATTCCCCGTTGCAAGAGCGTTAACTTCAATGACATGCCATCCGTATGCACGGTATCTAGCTGCAACATCTTCCGTGAATGCATTATGAGTATCGCCTTCAATTGAAATTCTGTTGTCATCATAAATAATGTTCAGGTTACCGAGTTCCTGCGTGCCAGCCAAAGAAGACGCTTCAGCACTTACTCCTTCTTGCAAATCTCCATCAGAACAAATAACCCAAATGGAGTGATCAAAGAGTGAGGTATTAGCGGGTGCGGTTGGATCAAGTAAACCGCGCTCATAACGAGCAGCCATTGCCATGCCTACCGCTGTAGCAACGCCTTGGCCTAATGGACCAGTTGTCATTTCAACGCCTGCAGTGTGGCCATACTCAGGGTGACCCGGAGTTAAAGAACCCCACGTTCTAAAGTTTTGAAGATCTTTCATCTCAAGACCGTAACCACTTAAAAAGAGTTGAATATAAAGGGTTAATGATGAGTGCCCACATGACAAAATGAATCGATCGCGACCTAGCCAGTGTGGATCTGATGGATCATGAACCAAGTGACGTTGGAATAGTGAGTATGCAACAGGTGCTAGCGACATCGCAGTGCCTGGGTGACCGTTACCAACTTTTTGAACCGCATCAGCTGATAGAGCTCGCGCGTAAGCAACTACACGGTCATCTAATTCAGTCCAACCTGTTAGTGCGCTCATTCTTTATCCATTCTGTGTGGTAACTGACAGTCGAATACGCCACGCTGCGATCCATACCAATGTTGCTCCTAATAGATGAGCAGCAACCAAAATTTCAGGAATTCCAGTGAAGTATTGGATATAGCCAATTCCACCTTGTGCTAAAGCTATGAATGCGAAAATTTTTATCGCTTTTTTGGTTGATTGACTTGTTCCTTGTGCTACATAAAAGGCTAGGGTAATTCCAAGTAAAAAGATCACGACATCTGCATGGATCCATGCGACGGTTCGGATATCAAAGCCAAATCGCTTGGCTTGCGCATCTCCTGCATGTGGACCCGAACCAGTAACTAAAGTTCCCAAAACGATTACCAAAAATGCTGTTACGACATGCGTCACTGAAATTTTGGAAGTAAGGGGTGCGGGTTTAACAAATACGGCAGGAGCAAATCTACGCGAACGAAGTGAAGTCGCACCGGTTATCAAGACAATCGACAATAGAAGATGCCCAGCTACTGGAATTGGATTTAAGTTAGTTAGTACAGTAATTCCGCCGAGTACTCCTTGACCAAAGATTCCTAGAACTTGCCCGATCGCTAATACGCGCAAATCTTTGCGTCCACTTTTTAAAACAGCGATGACTACTACGATCGATGCAATAACTAAGACAAAAGTTAGTAGACGATTTCCAAATTCGATCCACGCATTAAGTTGCGCTTCGGCTTGATGGGGGACCGGCGTGTATGAACCGGGTGTGCATTCAGGCCAGGTCGGACAACCCAATCCAGAACGGGTTAGACGTACCGCTCCACCGGTGACAACAAGGGCGGCCTGCAGAAAGAGCAGCGCTGCTGTGGCGGGGGCCAAAACCCGTGAGGCTAGAGCTGCGGCTTTGGACATGGCCTAAGCCTATGACGGTTCAGCCACGCAGGGCTCTCGAGTGGCTCTCTGTGTCGAATTACGACACAATACTGTTGTGAAAATGACCGGAGCCAATCCAGCAGGGGACGATGCCCGTACCCGCGATCTTGTGGCCCGCTCAATTCTTGAAAACGGACCATCAACTGCTGCCGTCCTTGGTGAGCGTTTAGGGCTAACCGCGGCAGGAATCAGACGGCATTTAGATCTATTGGTTGCAGATGGTGTTGTAGAAGCGCGTGATCCACGTTCTTCATCGATCCGTGGTCGAGGTCGCCCTTCGAAAGTTTTTGTTATGTCAGATCAAGGTCGCGAGCAGTTTGAACATTCGTATGACGACTTGGCTGTCGCAGCGTTGAAATTTATGTCAGCTCAATCTGGTGCTCACCTTGTAGACGGATTCGCACAATCTCGCGCCGATGACATAGAGCGACAGGCACAAAAGTTTATTTCCAAAAGTTCAGGCAAAGTTGAAGCGCTCGCAGACTTTTTAACTGATCAGGGTTATGCAGCAAGTGTTCATGACAAGCCAATGGGGCAAGAGCTGTGCCAACACCATTGCCCTATTGCACATGTTGCATCTGAATTTCCACAGTTGTGTGAAGCCGAGACTGAGGCACTGTCAAAGTTATTGGGAACACACGTTCAACGTTTGGCGACAATCGCACACGGCGATGGGGTCTGCACAACTTTTATTCCAAAGACACACACTACAACCCGAAAGGTACGTGCATGACTACAGCACATCCAGAACTCGATGGACTCGGCAACTACGAATACGGTTGGTCAGATAAGAGCTCAGCTGGCGATAACGCCAAGCGTGGCATCAATGAGGATGTTGTTCGCGACATCTCATCAAAGAAATCTGAACCTCAGTGGATGCTAGATATGCGCCTCAAGGGCTTGGATCTTTTTGGTAAGAAGCCAATGCCAAATTGGGGATCAGATCTTTCAGGAATATTCTTTGACACTATTAAATATTTTGTTCGTTCAACTGAAAAGCAAGCAACTACATGGGATGACTTGCCAGATGAAATTAAGAACACCTACGACCGTCTGGGTATTCCAGAGGCTGAAAAGCAGCGCCTTGTGTCAGGTGTTGCTGCGCAGTACGAATCTGAGGTTGTGTATCACTCAATCCGCGAGGATCTAGAAGCCCAAGGTGTAATTTTCTTGGATACAGATAGCGCACTGAAGCAGCACCCAGAGCTGTTCAAGGAGTACTTCGGAACTGTTATTCCTGTGGGAGACAACAAGTTTGCGGCGCTTAACACTGCTGTGTGGTCTGGCGGGTCATTTATCTATGTGCCAAAGGGTGTACATGTTGATATCCCATTGCAGGCATATTTCCGTATTAACACAGAAAACATGGGTCAATTCGAGCGCACATTAATTATTGCGGACGAAGATTCATACATTCACTACGTAGAAGGTTGCACAGCACCAATCTACAAATCAGATTCTTTGCACTCAGCTGTTGTTGAAATCATTGTGAAAAAGGGTGCTCGCGTTCGTTACACCACGATTCAAAACTGGTCTAACAATGTGTACAACCTCGTTACAAAGCGCGCAACATGTGCTGAAGGTGCAACTATGGAGTGGGTCGATGGAAACATCGGTTCGAAGGTAACCATGAAGTACCCAGCTATTTTCTTAATGGGTCCACATGCAAAGGGTGAGACTTTGTCACTTGCTTTTGCAGGCGAAGGACAACATCAGGATTCCGGTGCAAAGATGGTTCACGCTGCTCCGTACACTTCATCATCTGTAATTTCAAAATCAGTTGCTCGCAACGGTGGTCGTACTTCATACCGTGGTCTTGTACAGGTTCAAGAAGGTGCTCACCACTCTGCAAGCACAGTTAAGTGCGATGCATTATTGGTAGACACAATTTCTCGCTCAGACACATATCCGTACGTTGATATCCGCGAAGATGATGTTTCTATGGGTCACGAAGCAACAGTGTCAAAGATCAGCGATGATCAGCTGTTCTATTTGATGTCACGTGGACTCAATGAAGATGAAGCTATGGCAATGATTGTTCGTGGATTTATCGAACCAATCGCGCGCGAACTTCCAATGGAGTACGCACTTGAGCTCAATCGTCTTATTGAACTTCAGATGGAAGGTGCTGTCGGTTAATGTCAGTTTTAGCAACTAATTACTTAACGCCTACAGGGCGCGAGGAAGCGTGGC
>CAIXVA010000017.1 GCA_903922745.1 uncultured Actinomycetes bacterium | reverse complement strand
GGTTGTGCTTGGTAGCTCAAATTGTGCTCCCTTCGAGTTAACGGCTTCAGCGCGTATCTCAAGCTTCTTGCCTTCGTAATCCAATGGGTCGATATAAACTCTGTATGGCGCATTTGTATCTGTTCCAAGCGACGTCCATGGCTGGTCTGCTGACGTTCTGCAATAGAAAGTAACCCGTAACAAATCCTGTGAAGTAATCGCGGCTTTAGTTTCGTAATAACCAGTCAAGAAGTCCATCTCTGAAGTAATTTTCCCTACCTTTACCGCCGTTTTATCAATCACCTTATTGGCCTTTAGAACCAATGTGGAAAGCGCTGGAACTGTCACGGTTACTTTTTCATTCTTGAAGGAAATCGTGCTTGTCCCTAGCAGGTTCTTCCAACCACCTACGGATGTTGCTGTCGTAATAGTTGTTTTAATTGGTTTAGTCGAGTTATTAAAAGCCACAAGATATTCGCGATTTTCTATATCATCTTTCTTGGAGATCACAAGTAAAGAATCTTTAGCAATACGTATTTGCATTGAGCCATTGGCTAACCCAGGGTTTGCTGCCCGAAGTGCCGCAAGTTTTTCTAAATACAACGCAATCGGATGCTTATCGGTAATCGCAAACGAATTACCTGTGCCAATCGGTGAGCTACCGATTCGCTTTTCAGTTTTCCAGATATTTACTTTGGTGGAAAACATATCTTGACGGGCTAATTGATCACTTCCCGAACCAGTACCAGTCATTCCCACTTCATCTCCGTAGTAAACAGATGGGATGCCGCGGGTTAAATAGAGCAGCCCATGCCCAAGTAGTGTTCGTGGCAAAAGCTCTGAAGCAGGATTAATTCTCTTTGACTCAATGATTTTTCCTGCACGGCCCATGTCATGATTGCCCAAGAAAGTAACCAGGTTAGAAGCACTTGAAGTTGCACTGGTATATAGGTCATCGTAGTTAAATAGATTTTCTAAGGTCGTGGCATCTGAGTACCCAGATGCAAACTCTGTTGAAGTCCGCTGAAATGGGAAGTCCAAAACAGTTTGTATTTTGTTTCGTCGGACGTAATTCATAAGATTTATTGGATTAACGTCCCATACTTCACCAAAGGTTGTGAACTTATCGATGCCCACAGTTGCTGCTGTGGCATTTATCTGCGGGCTCCAGTGCTTGAAAAAAGAATCATCTACGTGACGTGCTGTATCCACACGGAATCCCACAAACCCATAATCCTTAATCCACTGGCCATAAACATCTGCCCAGCCGTTATAAACAACAGGCTTTTCCGTCGCGGTGTCATCTAGACCGTAGAAATCTCCTAGCTGGGTACATGAACCATCGCCCCAACAATTGCTCATGTCACCAACATTGTGAAAGTTACTTAAGTCATTAAGCCACTGTGGATTCTTGGCATTAGTTGCATCTGCAGGAATATAGGCAACCTTATCGTTGTATTTAATGACATCACCGGTGTGATTTGTTACGACATCAAGAATTAATTTTAGATTAAGTTTCTTGGCACACTCTGAAAAAGCAACCAAATCTGCTTTCGTTCCCAAGTGAGGATCAACATTGAGAAAATCGACTCCCCAATAACCGTGATACCCCGCACCATTTGGAGTTGGCTTTTGCTGAACAACTAGTGGTGTAACCCAAACAGCTGTAAATCCCAACTTCTTTATTCGAGCTAAACCATTATCGCCAGTTGAACATGTACCAGTTAACCCCTTTAAATCTCCACCATGAAAGAAGGCTGTATCAGTTGGATCGTAACCTGCGATTTTGTCATTACTTGTGTCGCCATTTAGATATCTATCTGGAAATACAAAATAGATTAAATCTTTGGATAGTCCAACGTGCGATTCATCCTGTACAGGTGATGCAGCAAATGAAGTGGTGGCCAGTGCGACGGTTAAACACGTTGCTAGTAGAAGGCCAAGCTTTTTGTTAAACATTAACCCTTGACCGAACCTGCGGTTAATCCACTCACAATATATTTTTGTAGTGATAGGAAAATGATGACAATTGGAATAGATGCCAAAATTGAACCTGCCGCAAATGGTCCCCAATTTTGAGAGTACTGGCCCCCAATAAATTGCTGCAAACCAACGGCAACTGTTCTGGTGTCCATATCAACCAAGAACAGTCGAGCCAGAATAAATTCATTAAATGTTCCAATAAAGCCGAGCAATGCAACCACGGCTAAAACTGGTGATGCCAGAGGCACGAAGATCAACCAAAAAGTTTGGACCTCTGATGCTCCATCAATCTTTGCTGCTTCATCGAGTTCTGCTGGGATTGAGTCTACGAAGCCCTTTAAGAGCCAAATGTTGACGCCCATAGCACCGCCTAGGTACACCAACATCAATCCAGGCTGGGTTCCGAGGCCAATTGCTGGAGCAAAGTTATATACGCGCTCCATGATTACGTAGACGGCAGAGATTGCCAGAATCGCAGGAAACATCTGAACCAATAGCAGCAGCTGAATTCCAGTTTTGCGACCTTTGAATTTCAGGCGACTAAATGCAAATGCAGAAGCGGTACCAATCATCACCGAAAGCAGTGAAACCGAGCTCGCAATAATTAATGAATTCTTAACCCATTTTAGATATGGAATCGTTGGATCATTAAACAAGACTTGATAATTCTTAAATGAGATTTCGGTTGGAATAAATGAAGTAAGTTGCAAACTTCCAGCAGAATTAAAGGATGAAATCACAACCAAATACAATGGGAAAAGCGAGAACAAGCAAATAGAGATGCCAATTACATGGCGCCATAGATTTTGTCTTAACCAATTCTTCATGCGAAAGTCTCCAATACTTTGGACTTTCTCAAGCTATAGAGTGAAATTGATGCAACAAGCAGGAAGATAATTAATGAAATGGCGCTAGCAAGACCAAGATCTTGAGTTCCGGTGCCAAAGGCAATCTTGTAGGTATAACTAATTAAAATATCTGTTGCACCTGCAATTTGTCCGTCTAACTCATTTCGTGGTCCACCACCAGTGAGCAAATAAATTAGGTTGAAGTTATTAAAATTAAAGGCAAATGAAGCAATTAATAGCGGAGAAAGAATCTGCAATAGCAAAGGTAATGTGATCTTGCGGAAGATCTGTCGTGGATTTGCGCCATCAATAGCAGCTGCTTCTTGAAGTTCACTTGGTATCGCTTGCAATGATCCACTTGAAATCAAATAGAAGTACGGGAAGCCAAGCCATAGATTTACCAAAATAACAGCTAGCCGAGCAAAGTTCGGATCCGAGAACCATGCGATATGAGTTCCGAATAGCGTATTGATAGCACCGAATTCGGTGTTAAACATTCCGCCCCAAATCAAAATACTCATAACACTTGGCATTGCATATGGCAGTACAAGTATTGATCGATAAATACGACGGCCACGAATCGGTTTATTGAGCGCCAGCGCCAATAAAAGACCCAAAGCAAATGTTGTGAGAACTGTTAATAGAGCAAAGACAACGGTCCAAATGAATACCCGAACTAAGGGTCCACGTACTCTGGGGTCAGAAACAATCTTTGTGTAATTCTCGAACCAAATCGGTGCGCGCCAACCGGGCTCCAAAATAGCGGCTTTGTCATTAGATAAGGCGTAGTTGCCACGTCCATTATCTAGATACTTAGAACCATCAACTAAATTAATAAATCCATCACTCGCCGGATCAAATTTTAGGATTTGACGCGAGACTACGCCTGTTTCAATTCCCTCAAGGGCGATGAAAAAATCACCGTCGTACTTAAACTTAACAACCGAATAAGACTTGTCAGCGCCAGATAATTCGGAGTCACTAAGGGCAACGAAATTTGGGGCAGCAATCGCGACCCCAATATCATTAAGGGTTACTTGACTTGGATTTACTTCAATTCGAGCATTTTCAGTTGAAACAAAGTATTTC
>CAIXVA010000016.1 GCA_903922745.1 uncultured Actinomycetes bacterium | reverse complement strand
CCGGCCGGGAAATCGGCGGCGCAGGCTCTGCTAGGGCTGATCTATTCCAGGGGCGCAGTTGGATACTTACGCCTGAAGCAGATTGTGCTCCAGAGTCGAAAAAATTGGTTCTTGAGCTGATTGCAATCCTGGGAGCAACGCCTATCGAGCTCTCCGCGCTAGATCATGACGCAGCCGTAGCCAAGATTTCGCATCTGCCTCAGATCGCTGCATCTCTGGTGGCAAAGCAATTAACAGGCGCACCAGCAGAATGGATGGAGCTGGCAGGACAGGGGTTGCGGGACACAACGCGCATCGCTGGTTCTGATGAGAAGTTATGGAAAGAAATTATTTATAGCAATCGCGCCGAGATATCTGAATTACTAATAAGTCTACAAAGTGATCTAACACAGATGATCGAATCATTAGATGATCCTGCAAAGATTGCAGAGTTAATCGCTGCAGGTCGTGCAGGTAAGGCAATGATTCCCGGCAAGCACGGCGGTCAAGCTCGCGAATACAGCTTTCTGCCGATAGTAATTGATGACAAGCCAGGCCAACTTGGCGCAATTTTCAATGAATGCGCTGCAATGCAAGTTAACGTTGAAGATTTGAACATTGAACATTCACCTGGACAGTTAAGTGCCTTGATTACTTTGTCTTTGTCAGCAGATGATGCCGAGAAATTATCGTCGCACCTAACCTCGATCGGATGGAACGTTCATCCGGTTCGTAAATAGAAGTAGGCTCAGTACATGGGCATAATCGTTGCAATTGATGGCCCGAGTGGCGCAGGCAAATCCAGTACAGCAAAAGCAATTGCCGTGCGTGCTGGCTGGAATTATCTAGATACAGGTGCGCTGTATCGCGCCGTTACATGGCTTGCACTAGAACATAAGTGTGAAGAAGCGTTTTCAATCCTGCAAGCAATCAAAGATCATCCAATTAAATTTGATGCCGATCCGCAATCGCCAAATGTTTATGCTGGTGAAACACAAATTACTCATGCCATACGTGGAACTTCGGTAACCGAAAATGTTTCTCGAATTAGCTCGATCCCTGAAATACGTCACGAACTAATGAAATTGCAACATTTTATTATTGATTCAGCAGAACGCGGCATTGTTGTAGAAGGTCGCGATATCGGAACAGTTGTGGCACCTGAAGCAGGTTTGAAGATCTACCTAACGGCAGACTTGGACGCGCGGGCCGTGCGTCGCGAAATTGAGACTGACGACAAGAGCGTCGATGTAAAAGCCTCGTTGGATAATCGCGACACAATTGATTCAACGCGCATAGTTTCCCCTTTAACAATGGCAGCTGATGCCGTAGAAGTTGATTCCACATATTTGGATTTGGATGAAACGATTGAACGAATCTGGGAGCTTCTAAAGAAGCGTAATTTGTTGGGTTTACCTATCGTTGCAATTCTGGGCCGTCCGAACGTTGGTAAATCAACTTTGATTAATCGCTTCTTGGGTCGTCGTGAAGCAATTGTTGAGGACACTCCTGGTGTAACTCGTGATCGTATTCAGTACGAATGCGAATGGGGTGGACGCCGTTTCATAATTATGGATACAGGTGGTTGGGAAGCAAAACCTGATGGAATTTCTGTGCAAGTTAGTGCGGGTTCAGAGCTTGCAATGCAGGAAGCAGATGTCCTTGCATTCGTAGTTGACGCTCAAGTTGGTGCATTAGATGAAGATGACACTTTGGTGCAGCATTTGCGCAAGGCAAAAAAACCAACAATTTTGATTGGTAACAAGGTTGACGGAGAACGAGAAGAAGCCGAAGCACATGCTTTGTGGAGTCTTGGATTGGGTGAACCACGTTTTGTTTCCGCGTTACATGGCCGCGGCAGTGGTGACTTGTTGGACCATATCGTCGCGGTTTTGCCAGAAGTAGGCCGCGCTCAAAATCAAGATGGATATCGCAAGGTCGCTTTGATTGGTCGTCCGAACGTTGGTAAGTCATCTTTGTTTAATGCAATTGCTGGAGAATCTCTATCTATCGTTGATGACGTGGCAGGAACAACGCGAGATCCAGTTGACTCATTGCTTTCTTTTGGTGGATCAACATGGAGATTTATCGATACCGCCGGTTTAAAAAAGCGTGCGAATCAAGATTCTGGAACTGATTACTACGCATCATTGCGAACAGCAACTGCACTCGAGCGTTGTGAAGTTGCAGTCGTTGTATTGGATGCATCAGAGCCAATCACTGAGCAAGACTTGCGCGTTATCACTATGGTCGAAGAAGCGGGCAAGGCGATGGTGATCGTGATGAATAAATGGGATTTAGTAGATGAAGATCGCCGTAATCAATTGGACCGCGAAATCGATCGCCACCTTGATCAAGTTGAATGGGCCCAGCGGGTAAACCTCGCAGCCAAGACTGGCTGGCACCGCGACCGTTTGGCGCCGGCACTTAGGACCGCACTAGATAGCTGGGAGCGACGAGTACCAACTGCCAAACTCAACTCATTCTTGGGCGCCCTTATTGGTGCGACGCCGCCGCCAGTTCGTGGTGGAAAGCAACCGAAGGTGTATTACGCGACTCAGGCAGGTATTGCACCTCCGAAGTTTGTGGTGTTTTCTAGTGGCTGGATTGAAGCTTCGTATCGACGCTTTATCGAGCGCCGTTTACGTGAAGAGTTTAAATTCCCTGGCACACCTGTTCAGGTTGCGGTTAGAGTCAAGGAGCGCGATAAGGAATGACGGCTTCCGTGATTAGCGTTCCAAACGCTCTCACCTTTCTACGCTTTCTCGGCATTCCGCTTTTTAATTATCTCACTCTTAATTTAGAAGCTGATGGATGGGCAATCGTTGTCCTGGCGATCGGGGGAGCAACCGATTACCTTGATGGAAAACTAGCGAGGGCGTGGAATCAAACATCGCGCCTTGGAGAGTTAGCAGATCCTGCAATCGATCGGCTTTATATTCTTGCAATCCTGATTGTCTTTCTCATTCGAGACATCATTCCGACCTGGATGATCGTGATCATTGTTGGCCGTGACCTTATTCTGGGAGTAATCACTGTTGTAATGAATCGCAGAGGCCACCCACCTTTTACCGTTACTTACTTGGGCAAAGCCGCAACCTTTAATTTGATGTACGCCTTCCCATTTTTATTGTTGGCCCAGTCAGATGGGGTGGCAGGGACAATCGCTTATGTTTTAGGGTGGTCTTTTGCCATCTGGGGCATTGCCCTCTACATTTCGACAGGTATTAGTTATGCGCGCCAAGGCATTTGGCAGATAAGAGGGAACCATGTCATCAATTCCTAATGAGTTGTTATATACCAAGGAACATGAATGGGTTTCAGCTGTTGATCAAACCTACACAATGGGAATTACCGATTACGCGCAAGCAGCACTAGGCGACATTGTCTATGTACAACTTCCTAAAGTTGGTGAAGCGGTAGTTGCCGGAAAAGTTTGCGGCGAAGTTGAATCGACAAAGAGCGTCTCTGACATTTATGCCCCCGTCACTGGAACCGTTGTTGCGATTAACGATGCGCTATCTAATTCACCGGAAAGTATCAACTCGGAACCGTATGGCGCGGGTTGGCTCGCAAAGATTGAGGTAACCGCAGCACCTTCAGAGCTACTTACCGCTGCCCAATACGCAGAAATTACCGCTTGACCTTATTCGCCTAACTCTCTAGTGTCACCCTTAAGTTGACGGTGAGGAGGTAGAGACGATGGCTGCAGAACAATCGCAGAATGAGTTAACTACCACCCTGCATCTTGGAGTTCGTGAAGTTAGCAATTCCCCTGCTAACTATCTAGAAGAGCAGATGGCGCTGATGTCGCCAGAAGATCGCGCAGTTCTAGCTGAAATTCAAAACTCTGATGGTCAAAAGGCAATGATCGTGATTGCCCGTGGAGCCCACAAAGGCTCACGGTTCCTGATCACTGCAGAGGGAGTAACGATTGGTCGTTCTGGACACAATGCCATCTTCTTAGATGACATAACTGTTTCTAGAACTCATGCATCGATCGAAAAAAGCGCTACAAATTTTGTTCTAAAGGATGCGGGATCACTTAACGGTACCTACATCAACAATGTTTCGATTACAGAACACTCACTTGTTTCAGGTGATGAGTTCCAAATCGGCAAGTTCCATTTACTTTTTATTGGCTCAAACAAATAAATATTTAGACATAGAAAACCTAGGGGAGTAGTCATGGCCGTACCAGCACGCGCGTACTTAAGCATCGGTGAAGTTCTCAACCGCTTGCGAGGAGATTTTGCAGACATCACTATTTCAAAGATTCGTTTTCTTGAATCTGAAGGATTGATTGAGCCGCAACGCACGCCGTCTGGTTACCGTAAGTTCACTAGCTCTGACCTAGAGCGTTTGCGATATGTGCTCTTGGCACAACGCGATCAGTATTTGCCGTTGAAGGTAATCAAGGACAACTTGGATGCGATTGATCGTGGATTGCAACCAGCAGCAGCCGGCGGAGTTGCACGTCCCAACATCGGTTTGGCAACAATTGATGGCGAGATGGCACCGAGTGCCTTTGGTGAAGTTAGCGAGATGCGACTTTCTCGTGAAGAACTCTTGAAAAACAGTGGGCTAGCAGAAGAGCACTTAGTAGAGCTTGAAGGGTATGGATTGATCGCACCTCGCGGTCGCCACTACGACGGAGACGCTCTTGCGATTGCTAAGGCTGTTACAGAAATGGGTGGCTTCGGTATTGAAGCGCGTCACCTGCGTTCATTTAAATCAGCAGCAGATCGTGAGATTGGATTGATCGAGCAGGTTATTACGCCACTGACTCGTCAGAAGAGTGCCGAATCAAAGGCACGGGCTGAAGAAGTTCAGAAGGAGATTGCCTCTCTTTCAATCCGACTGCACGCAGCTCTTGTGCGCGGTGGCCTTAATCGCCTTCGCTAACAGAGTAGCTACATCATGTTAATTCCAATGGAGGTCATCGGCGTTCGCGTCGAGATGCCTTCTAACCAACCAATCGTTTTACTCAAAGAGATTGATGGCTCTAGGTTTTTGCCCATCTGGGTTGGCGCGGTCGAAGCGACAGCAATTGCATTTGCTCAACAAGGCGTCGAACCTCCACGTCCTTTGACCCACGATCTAATGAATAACTTATTAGACCTGCTAGATGCGACATTGACTGCAGTTCACATGACTGAGATCAAGGACGGCATTTTCTATGCAACGCTTCTTCTTCGTGATTCCAATGGGGGACAGCTAACGATTTCTGCCAGACCATCGGATGCGATCGCATTGGCGGTTAGAAGCCACAGCAACATCTTGGCGACCCAAGAGCTGCTTGATGAGATCGGGATTGAGATCCCTCAGGGAGATGGCGAGAACCAAGAGGTCGAGAAGTTCCGGGAATTCTTGGATCAGATCAACCCAGAGGATTTCGTCGGATAGGCTCAACCCTCAACCTAAAGTAGAGGTTTGGGTCGTGTCGTTCCTTGGTATCTAGAGACGACGGGTTTACATTTATCCCACTCCCCAAGAGAAATGAGCTATTCCCCGTGAGCCCAGAAGAGCTAGAGATCGGCTATAGAGGCGCTACTGCATGCTCTGCGGCAGGAATTACATATCGCCAATTAGATTATTGGGCTCGCACAGGATTAGTTGAACCAGGAATTAGAACGGCCAGTGGCTCCGGAACTCAACGCCTGTATGGCTTTCGCGACATCTTGGTTTTAAAGATTGTAAAGCGATTGTTGGATGCTGGTGTTTCTCTACAAAATATTCGCACCGCTGTGGATCATTTGCGCAGCAGGGGAGTAACGGATTTAGAAAGAATTACGTTGATGAGTGATGGAGCTTCAATTTATGAGTGCTCTAGTCCAGATGAGATTATTGACCTTTTACAAGGTGGCCAGGGTGTTTTCGGAATAGCCGTAGGCAAGGTGTGGCACGAAGTAGAAGGCTCTTTATCTGTACTTCAGGGCGAAGTTAATGGCCAGGTTGTAGGTGGGCAAGATAACGATGAACTCTCGCTGCGTAGAAAGAGCAAAGGCGCTTAATCTCCCTTATTCTTCAGCCCTGCCCTTGCACTTTTAGGCGAGAGGCTTTGAACAGGATGAGGATTAGCAATGAGTCGTTCGTTTGAGGATCGTCATATTGGACCAACCTCACATGATGAGACCACCATGTTGGATGCGCTGGGGTACTCCGATTTAGATTCCTTTATTAAAGATGTCGTTCCGGCAAACATTGCGATCAAGGGTGTCATCGAAGGAGCATTAGATAACGGCAAGAGCGAGGTTGAAGTAATCGCTGAGTTGCGATCCATAGCCTCTGAAAACAAAGTTTTCTCATCTTTGATCGGTACTGGCTATTACGGAACCATCGTTCCACCTGTTATCAAACGGAAT
>CAIXVA010000015.1 GCA_903922745.1 uncultured Actinomycetes bacterium | reverse complement strand
TGATTTCGCCATTCAATTACATCTTCTGGAATTTCATCAAGAAAACGTGACGGTGGATTGTAATTCGGAGCTCCCCACGTTGAACGATATTCAGCACGTGAAATATAAAGACGCTGACGTGCTCGTGTTAGTCCAACATATGCAAGACGACGTTCTTCTTCAATCTCATCTTTTTCACCAAGAGTTCTGGAATGAGGAAAAATTCCATCTTCCATTCCGGTAAGGAAAACTGTTGGGAACTCAAGGCCCTTAGCTGTGTGAAGAGTCATCATGGTGACAACTCCCCCATGATCTTCACCTTCAGGAATTTCATCTGCATCTGCGACTAATGAAACTTTTTCTAGGAAACCTGCAAGTGAAATTTCTTCATCCTCGCCAAGCTCTTCAAATGGACGTTCCTCGTACTCCATAGAAACAGCTACAAGTTCCTTTAAGTTCTCTACGCGGACTTCATCCTGTGGATCGGTGCTATCTGCTAACTCTTTTAACAGCCCTGATTGTTCAAGTGCTGCTTCAACAATTACCGAAGGCTTGGTTTTTGCCTCAACTAGAACAGCTAAAGCGCTAACCATCGATGTAAATTCATTGATTGCTTGTGCGGCTCGAGCTGGGACAGATCCATTCTCACTGACCCGCAATAATCCTTGCCAAAAAGAAACATCGTTGTTGCGAGCAAACTCGTCAACATAATCCAATGATGTGTCACCGATGCCTCGCTTTGGCACATTGATAATTCTTCGAAGCGAGATTTCATCTTCTAGATTGGCAAGAACGCGCAAATAAGCCAGCAGGTCTTTCACTTCGCGACGTTCATAAAATCGCAGGCCTCCAACGACTTTGTATGGCAATGCACTGCGCATGAAAACTTCTTCAAACACACGAGACTGAGCGTTGGTGCGGTAGAAAATCGCAGTGTCCCCCGGAGTTGAAACCCCTTCACGCTGAAGTGATCTAATTTCATCTGCAATAAAGTTCGCCTCGTCATGTTCGCTTTCGGCAACGTAACCTGTCAGTGGTGAACCTGCGCCGGCATCTGACCACAAATTCTTCTCTTTACGGCTTTCATTTTTAGTAATAACCGCATTTGCAGCGTTTAGAATATTTTGGGTCGAACGATAATTTTGTTCCAACAATACGGTGCGAGCATTTGGATAATCCAATTCGAACTGCAAAATGTTACGAATAGTTGCCCCACGGAAGCCATAAATAGATTGATCAGCATCTCCGACGACGCATAGTTCTGCTGGTGCTTGTCCTTCAAGTTCAGTACCGACTAGCTCTTTCACCAAGATGTATTGAGCATGATTTGTATCCTGATACTCATCAACTAATACATGGCGAAACCGTGATCTGAAGCGAGCCTTGGCTTCGGGATAGCGCTGCAGTACTTCGACAGTTTTTAGAATCAAATCATCAAAATCCATTGCGTTAGCGCGGATCAATCTCTGCTGATACACCGCATAAACATCGGCAACAACCTGTTCAAACTGATTGCTTGCTGCATTTAAGTAATCCTGAGGTCCGAGCAATTCATTTTTGGCATTGGAAATCATTGATTGAAATTGGCGGGCGGGATATCGCTTTGCATCCAAATTCAATTCTTTGGCAACAATAGTTATGAGCCTTTGTGAATCAGCAGAGTCGTAAATACTAAAAGAGTTGCTATATCCAAGACGGGTGGCTTCCTGGCGCAAGATGCGAACACAGGCCGAGTGAAAAGTTGAGACCCACATTGATTTGGCAATTGGACCGACTAGATCTGCAACTCGTTCCTTCATTTCGCCAGCTGCTTTGTTTGTGAAGGTAATTGCCAAGATTTGATATGGAGCAACATTGCGCCTAGACATTAAGTAAGCAATACGACGAGTTAATACTCGAGTTTTTCCGGATCCAGCACCTGCGACAACTAATAGAGGGCCGCCTGCATGTGTAACCGCCTCCGATTGCTGAGGATTGAGTCCCTCAAGTAATGGATCGATTTCAGTCATGAGGGTGAGTCTATTAGGCTTCATGCATGGAACCGATTGCAGATAACGAGATCAAGCGCGTCTTGGTCGTCAATGCCCACCCCGATGATTCAGATTTTGGGGCCTCAGGAACAATCGCCCAATGGGTAAAAAAGGGAATTGAAGTTGCCTATGTTTTTTGTACCAATGGTGACCAAGGTGGCGAAGAGTCTGGTTTCACAAAAGAAGAGATGCCAGCAATTCGACAACGTGAACAACGCGCTGCAGGTGCTGCAATCGGCGTTACCGACATTACTTTCTTAAATTATGTTGATGGCCACTTAGTGGCAACAATTGAATTACGTAAAGATATTGTGCGACAGATTCGAATCTCAAAACCAGATCGCATTGTGTGCCAAAGTCCAGAGCGCAATTGGGATCGCATTGGAGCAAGCCATCCGGATCACTTAGCCGCTGGAGAAGCAACAATTCAAGCTGTGTATCCAGATTCTCGTAACCCTTTCGCATTTACAGACTTGCTAGAAAATGAAGGCTTACAACCATGGCGTGTTAAGGAAATCTGGGTATCTGGATTTGCTCAACCTGATCACTGGGTTGATATCACCGACACCTTTGATTTGAAGATAGCTGCGCTGCACGCGCACGCTTCACAAACTGCTCACAACAAAGAGTTAGAAAACATGGTTCGCGAGTGGGGACAACGTAACGCTGGAATTGGTGGCCTTCCAGAAGGTCGTATTGCTGAAGCTTTTAAGATTGTTAATACGAACTAAGCCGCACTTTCCTCGCGCTCTTTGCTCTTAAAATTGAATTCGATGAGTTCGCCTTCTGCAGTGCGTGCAGCGATCTCTTTTAAAGTTGGTCGTCCAGCTTTGCGCTTCTTTGCAATGATGCGACCTTCTTCAAATAATTCTCCG
>CAIXVA010000014.1 GCA_903922745.1 uncultured Actinomycetes bacterium | reverse complement strand
TTCATCAAATGCCAAGGATAAAAGTCCACCGTGAGCCAGACCCGGTGCTCCTTGATGATTTTCATTAACAGTAAATTCAGCTGTGATATCTAAACCTGTTCCAGCGTATGCAACTAAATGCAAACCAGTCGGATGCAATTCACCACAACCAAAGCAATGCCCAAAGTGAGATGGAATTTTTGATCCTGCGACTGGTGCTAATGAGTGTCTTTCTGGAAGTGGCGAGCCCTCAGGAGCCGTAGTACTTGGGATTCGAGCCATATAGCAAGGTTACCGCCTTCATATCCGATACGGTAACTCCCATGCGTTACCGCGAAGTGATACGTGCGCCACTGTGGCTGCTAGCCATCGTGTACTTCTTCATGCTCTCTTTAGTACTTTCAGTGTGGGCAGCGCTTGGAAACAATTCGGCATTAATCTGCCTTGTTGTTGTTACCGCTGCCCTGGTGTGGATTTATTCTGCGACTGCAATGACAATTGAAGTTGACGACCAAGAGATCCGAGTAGGAAAAGCACACATTGGCTTAACTTATATTGGTGAATGTACCGATTTAGATAATGCGGCAATCCGGCGAATCCGAACACGCGATGCTAATCCAGATGCATTTCTAGCTATTAGATTTTGGGTTTCAAAAGGTATTCAATTCGTAGTCAACGATAAAGCCGATTCAACGCCCTATTGGTTGATTAGCAGTAAGCGTGGAGCTGAATTAATAAAGGCAATAAAACTAATAACGAAGAGTTAGTTGCACTCTTTACAAACAGCTTTAGCGCCCTCGCCCTTTGCGAGCTGAGTAACGTGGTGAACCAAGAAGCAGCGTGAGCATGTGAACTCATCTACTTGCTTTGGAACTACGCGAACCGCCAACTCTTCTCCTGATAAATCTGCGCCAGGTAATTCAAGATTTTCTGCAGCTTCTGCTTCATCGACATCGATCTGACCAGATTGAGCATCAACACGCTTAGCCTTGAGTTCTTCTAGAGACTCCTCATGAAGTTCCTCATCAGTTTTTCTGGGTGTGTCGTAATCTGTTGCCATTGCTCTCACCGCCTATCAATAATTGCTAGTAACTGCTAACGGGCGCATCATGGCGCATTTGACTGTGTTCTGCTGGATATAACCCGCGGCGTGTCGGTGTTATTGCCCACTTGTGTGCGAATTCTCGATTCTTTGAGCCAATCCTCCGTCAACGCGGGCGTGAATTGAAGTTCCTTCGGCTAAATACTGCTCAGAAAAGATTTCGCCGCTTTCATGAATGGCATGAACTAAGTCACCACGATCGTAAGGAATTACAACATTTATCTCAATCGAAGGTCTAGGAAGCGAACTTTCAATTGCATGTACTAACCCTTCGATTCCAAAACCTGTTCGGACTGAAAACGCATAACTGTTGGGCTCTTTACGCAAAATTTCCATAATGACTTCAGGATCGGCGATATCTACCTTATTAATTGCAATTATCTCAGGGATATCTTTGCCACCGATTTCATCGATAACCAATCTGACCGCACGAATTTGTTCAAATGGATCTGGATGCGAACCATCGACAACGTGCACAATCAGATCAGAACCAGAAACTTCTTCCAGAGTAGATTTGAATGCATCAATCAATTGATGTGGAAGATGGCGAACAAAACCTACGGTGTCACTTAAAGTATAAATTCGGCCATCTGAGGTTTCAGATTTACGAACAGTCGGATCTAATGTTGCAAAAAGTGCGTTTTCTACTAAAACGCCTGCATTAGTAAGTTTGTTTAACAATGAAGATTTACCAGCATTGGTGTAACCCGCGATTGCAACTGATGGGATATTAAATCGGCGCCGCTCTTGTCGCTTTGTATCTCGGGATACTTTCATTTCAGCAATTTCACGTCGAAGCTTTGCCATCTTGTCACGGATACGACGTCTATCTGTTTCGATCTTTGTTTCACCTGGTCCACGTCCACCAATACCTGCACCGCCCGCCGCTCGACCACCTACTTGTCGAGACAGTGAATCTCCCCAACCACGAAGTCGTGGCAACAAATATGCGATCTGGGCAAGTTCGACTTGAGCCTTACCTTCCTTGCTTTTTGCATGCTGGGCAAAAATATCCAAAATTAATGCGGTGCGATCGACAACTTTCACTTTCAATTTATCTTCCAACTGTCGAAGCTGGGAAGGTGAAAGCTCTCCATCACACACAACTGTGTCAGCCCCCGTTGACATAACAACTTGCTTTAGCTCAATTACCTTTCCTGAACCAATGTAGGTTGCAGGATCTGGTTTATCTCGGCGCTGAATCAAACCTTCTAAAACTTCAGAGCCAGCTGTTTCGGCTAGCGCTTTAAGTTCTGCGAGTGAGTTCTCAGCATCTTTAATTGTTCCTTCAGTCCACACGCCAACTAATACGACTCGTTCGAGCTGTAGTTGGCGATACTCAGCCTCAGAAATATCTTGAAGTTCAGTTGAAAAGCCTTTGACGCGTCGCAGTGCGTGACGCTCTTCTAGTTCTTGAGATTGATCGCTGTGTTCATCCTCGTCGCTCGCATCATATTCAGCGGCAACTCGGGCGCTTTCGCGCAGTAATGACTCAAACTCGTCATCGAAGTCTTTACTCAACCAAAAACCTCGAGATATCTACATCGCGAATTAAAACTGCTGGGCCAGTCAGGGTTGCATTTGAATGTCCATCAATTGAAACTTCCAATCGGCCTCCGGGTGGAGTAATAATCCATGTTGCAGGCAGCTTTGTCTTGGTGTGCAATGTTGCAGCAAGTGCCACAGCACATGTCCCAGTTCCGCATGAGCGAGTTTCGCCGGAACCACGTTCAAACACGCGCATTGCGATTGTGTTTCCTTCGATAATCTTTACAAATTCAACATTGACGCCTTCGGGGTATGAATCGCGAGGACGAACGACCGGAGCAACATCAAGGGAACCAATATTCGACATTTCATCAACAAAAATGACAGCATGGGGATTGCCAACACTGATGTTGTATCCATTCCAAATATGACCGTTTGTTGCTGCAGTTATCGCTTCATCTTCATCGGTCACTTGGCCCATATTGACCGAAATATCATCAGTAAGCGGTACACGTAAATGCTTAATCCCGTCCCGAGTATTGATCGCAAAAATTCCTTCAGGCTGATGCCCTCGTTCAACTAAGTATCTGGCCATCACGCGAATTCCATTACCGCACATTTCAGCTAATGAACCATCAGCGTTTCGGTAATCCATAAACCATTTCTCGTCACGCTTAATCATGCGAATCAATCCGTCAGCACCTATGCCAGTTTCGCGGTTACAGATTGCCGCGGTTTGGGCAGTTGTTATCGAATTTTCATCCTGTGGGTCAAAAATGAGAACAAAATCATTTTCGGTACCGTGGCCGTATGTTGCAATCATTGTTCTTAGTTTATCGATTCACGTATGCGCTGGAGCGCATTTTGTGTCGGAGAGATCCAGGTGATGCGCTCATCTCGCGAGAACCACGTTTCTTGTCGGCGCGCGTATTGTCTCGTTGCCCGTTTAGTCTCTTCCTTTGCTTCTTCTTCTGTGACTTTTCCTTCAATCTGAGCAATTACTTGGGCGTAACCCAAAGCACGCTGGGCTGTTACTCCCTGAGTGATTCCTGCGGCCATCAACTTCTCAGCCTCTGCAACCAATCCCTGTTCCCACATTCGTTCGACACGAATGGAAATTCGCTCAGAAAGTGCATCACGATCCATTACTAGACCAAATTGCTGCGCATGCGGGTAGCGAGAACTTTCTTCTCGTGGCAAATTAGCTGTAAAGGGCTTACCAGTAATTTTGATTACTTCTAATGCACGAATTACGCGCCGAGAGTTAGCTCTATCAATTGCAAGGGCTGCCGCTGGATCTAACTTCTCTAATCTCTCAAAAAGTGGTCCGATTCCCTTTGTTGCAAATTCCAACTCTATTTCTGCACGAACAACAGGATCTGTATCCGGAAAGTTAAGTTCATCCAAGATCGCCTTTATATATAAACCTGTACCACCAACAATTACTACATTTTTTCCTCGACTATGAATTTCGGTAATCGCCGCACGAGCGTTTTCTTGATACCAAGCAACGTTGGCATCTTGGGTAACTTCTAGCAGGTCCATCAGATGATGAGGAATACCTTTTCGCTCTTCATTGGTAATTTTGGCAGTACCAATATCCATGCCCTTGTAAAGCTGCATCGAATCAGCGTTAATGATCTCTGCATCGATTTCTTGTGCGAGAGCTACGGCTAAATCACTTTTGCCCGTAGCGGTTGCACCGCAGATGACAATCAATTTCATCGTTTAACCGTTGGGATTCCAAGCATCGTTGCAGCAGGTCCTGGTTGTGCGATGCGCACCGCATGGGCTTCGGCGCCTCGAGTCTGTCGAACAGATAGTGGATCGCCAATTAAGTAATGCGCTGAAGCATCTGTGATCGACACAGTCACTTCATCGCCAGGGCGTGCAACAAATTTGTTATCAAAGTGGACCAGTCGGAAATCTTCACTGCGACCTGTTAAGCGAGCCTGTGCTTCATCACGGCGACCTTCGTAATCCCCCACCAAAATCTTATGCTGGGTTCCGATTGCCTCTTGATTAACTGACAATGAAATACCCTGTTGGTGATTGTGCAGACGTGTATAGCGATCTGCAACAACTTCATCACTAATTTGATCCGGCATGGTTGCTGCCGGCGTTCCTGGACGCTTTGAATATTGATAGGTATAGGCGGCGGTAAATCGCGCCGTTGAACACACATCTAATGTTGCTTGGAAATCTTCTTCCGTCTCCCCCGGAAAGCCAACAATGATGTCGGTTGTGATTGCTGCATGTGGGATTGCTGTGCGCACACGATCCAATATTCCTAGATAGCGATCTGATCTATATGAGCGGCGCATCTGCTGCAAGACTTTATCTGATCCAGATTGCAACGGCATATGAAGGTGCGGCATCACATTAGGAGTTTGTGCCATTGCCTCAATCACATCATCTGTGAAATCTCGAGGGTGCGGAGACATAAAGCGAACGCGCTCTAAGCCATCAATTTTTCCGCATTCGCGTAACAAATTGGCAAATGCTTGGCGATCACCAAAATCAACGCCATATGCGTTTACGTTTTGCCCCAGCAAAGTTATCTCAATAACCCCTTGATCAACCAAGGTTTTAACTTCAGTCAAGATGTCTGCTGCCGTGCGATCCTTTTCGATCCCACGCAATGTTGGAACAATGCAAAAGGTACAAGTGTTGTTACACCCAACTGACACAGAAACCCAGGATGAGAATGCAGAAAGACGGCGGGCAGGAAGAGTTGATGGGAAGTGTTCTAGGGATTCGAGGATTTCGATCTGTGACTCTTCTTCAATACGTGCACGCTCTAGCAATACAGGCAGAGAGCCCACATTGTGTGTTCCAAATACGACATCAACATAAGGTGCTTTCTTAATGATTGTTGCCTGGTCTTTTTGGGCAAGACACCCACCCACAGCAATCTGCATATTCGGATTCAATTTTTTAATGGGTGCTAAGAAGCTGAGGTTGCCATACAACTTGTTGTCAGCATTTTCACGTACAGCGCAGGTATTGAAAACAACTATGTCTGCTTGTTCCCCAACTACAACAGGAATATAACCTGCCTCATCCAACAACCCCGCAATTCTTTCGGAGTCATGGACATTCATCTGACAGCCGTAAGTTTCGACTGTGTAGGTACGGGTCATAGAGAAGAAATTGAATACTCTAAAGTCGAACGATCAACCACGAGCATCTGATGGTTATCAAGGTGGTTCCAGTCCGTATTTCCCCACCCTGTTGAAGCAACAATCATGTCGTTGCCACGCTTGGTGAAACGAAGCTCGTAATGATCTTCCGCGCTCCATTCCGATTTGTTAGCTTCATTAAACTCGCACACAGCAATTAAAGTGTCAGGTGTTTGCACCATGACATTGAGCGCGGTGTAATCAGCTTTAGAACGGATCAAATTAACGATTGATCGCACACCTTCAACTAAACCGAGTTCATCAACTTGTGAAAGCAGGGCATAAAAGAATCGCTCACTGTCGGTTGTGCCCTGCAGAAATCCCTTGTATTTATCGGCAATGAACTGCTCTGCAGTATTTCCAGGTCTAATGGTGCCGTTGTGCATGAAAGTTGTTGTGCCATGGGTAAAAGGGTGGTTGTTATCAATATTGACAGTGATGCCCTTAGAGGCAAGACGCAAGTGAAGAAGTGCGCCATCGGTGAGAACCTCTGTTTTTGCCTGGGTTAGCGAATCAGATTCATGGGCAGGATTAACATCTTTT
>CAIXVA010000013.1 GCA_903922745.1 uncultured Actinomycetes bacterium | reverse complement strand
TCAAGTTCGCGCTTGTACTTCTTTTCAATTTTCTTTTCATGCTTCAACTTCTCTTCTGCAAAAAGACCAACTTCTACACGTGTAGCAAGCTCTACTTCCAGCTCTGCATTCAGCAGTGCAACGCGGCCAATCTGCTTTAAATAATCCTTAACAGGATCTGCTGTTGCACCAGCTGTCATAACAGTCTGTGCAGGTGCATCATCTTCTTCAGATGCCTTTAATGTAAATGCATCCTCTTCCTTGCCCTGTGTTGCTTCATCAGCAAGATCTACTACTCGAGGTTGAGCTCCCTTGTCTTCTTCGCTGTCGATAATCTCGACAACTTCCTTGATCAGGGTTTCAACATCTTCTAGTTCAACTTCTTCAAGTTCAACTTCTTCGCCATCAATCTTGGTTATTACGGCTTTGCCCGTCTTTGCATCAACTTTTGGTGCTTCAACCTTGGCCACAACTGGCTTTGGTGCTACTAAATCATATTCAGCCTTTTTCAAAATTCGTGAAGGTGAACCTAGTCCGCTCTTTCGAAGCTTTTCAATCATCACTGGAACTTCAGCTGCGAGCGCACGCGCTTCATCAACTAAATCTTTGTCAACCTTTTTAGGAATTCGGTTAATCGAAGTAACGCCACGTGAATCAAGTTCTGCAAGGACTTCGTTTTGGCGAAGTACGGCGTTCTTAGCATCAACAATTTGTTGAACATCTTTTGCCGTTAAATCTTTTTTAAGTTCAATCTTCTTCGCAGGAGCTGCTTTCTTAACAACAGCCTTTGAAACTGGCGCTGCCTTCTTAGTAACAGGCTTCTTTACTGGCGCTGCTTTCTTTGCAACTGCTGCCTTTTTCACTGCAGCCTTCTTAACTGGCGCTGCTTTCTTGGCAACAGACTTCTTTGCTACAGGTGCGGCTTCCTTCTTCACAGAAGTTTTTGCCTTCACCTTGTTTTTGAGCGCACTAAATACAGCCACAATTGTCCTTTGATTTTTTCAGCGAGTCCGCTGAAGTGATAGGTATATTATAATTTGTCCACAGGGCAAAATGCACATCGAAAACCCTTATTTGGCCAGATTTAAAGCCTCTCGGATCACATTTCCAACGCTTTCAACCTCTACCAAGAAGCCATCGTGGCCAAATGGACTGCTAATTGTCACCAGTGGGGCTGCAGCAGGTGCTAATTCGGCGATTTCAGCCTGCAAGCGAGGAGGGAAGAGTCGATCTGTATCAATCGAGACAGCTACCACTGGAATTGTGATTGTGGCCAATGCTGCGGTAACTCCCCCGCGATCTCTGCCGATGTCATGGCTATTCATCGCCTCTGTCAGGGCGATATAGGTGTTGGCATCAAATCGCTGAGCTAATTTGTCTGCCTGGTGATCCAAATACGATTCAACGGCGTAGCGACCAGTGTCATCGCCCTGTAGTTGTCGCCCAAAACGGATATCCATTTCAGCTTCTGTTCGATATGTCAGGTGGGCGATGCGTCGAGCAATTCCCATGCCTTCATCGGGGCCAACTTCTTGATCGTAATAATCACCACTGTTGAAATTTGGATCAGATTTAATCGCTCTGATTTGAATTGATGCGGTGCCGATTTGATCTCCTGTTGCAACAGCAGATGATCCGATAGTGCAGATTGCCCCAACTCGATCTGGCAACTGCACCGCCCATTCCAATGCACGCATTCCGCCCAGAGATGGACCAACTGCTAGTAAATACTTTTTAATTCCAATTGCATCTGTAAAGGCAACTTCTGCTGCAACCATGTCTCTGATTGTCACTGCAGGAAATCGTGAACCCCAACGTTTGCCATCTGCTGCAATCGATGATGGACCAGTTGAACCTTGGCATCCACCAATGACATTGGGACACACAACAAAATACTTATCTGTATCAAAAGGTAATCCTGGGCCGACCATTGAAGGCCACCAGCCAGGAACATCAGACCATCCGGTCATCGCATGATTAACTAAAATCGCATTATCTTTTGCTGCGTTTAAAATGCCCCAGGTTTGATACGCGATGGTGACATCAGGCAAGGTTTCGCCATTTTCAAGAAGCAAAGATCCGACCTTGATGAATTTTCGTTCACCGGGATCATGTGTTTCTAACCATGCACCTGTTACAACCATGAAATAAATATCCTTCACCCGCACTTGCCGCCGTAGCGACCTGTTCGTCACCCGGAGCACCCCGCCGCGGTGGAGGGTTGCCGCCTACTAAGCCGGGGCTAATACGTAGGACTCGTGAACGGAGTAATTCTAGCGACTAGGCCTGAAAAATCCCAGCCGTCACCTTGGGGTGCAGCTCTACGCGCATTGCTGCAAATGCAGCAGCGGGCCAGCCTGAGCCAAAGACTCTGCGCAACAAAATGGTTAAGGCGTACTTGGGATCATCAACTGTTGCTCGATCTAATGCTCTGTATGCAAGTTCGTTATCACCGCGTTCGTATGCCAAGGTGGCAAACAAGCAGGCAACTGGTGCAACATAACCATTAGGAGCACTACGCAACAGGTACAGCCACATGTTCCAGTAAATATCAAAAGTTTCAGCGTTATGGGTTCCCATTGCAAAATCACGAACTTGAATATCTGACAGGCGACCAATTACCTGTGACATTAGTTCGATATCGCAGTTATATCCGCGATCTGCAAATTGCATGGCTAAATCAATAACAGCTGTTGCACCATCTCGCTGCAACACATTTAGATCTGAGCTATCTGCCGTTAAAGAAAAGGTGTTGACGCATTCGACAAATTCGATGTCGGTTGCGAGTGGAAGAGCGGTGATAGTTACATAGGTATTTTCAGTTGTCATGGTTTTTTATCCTTTGAATGTAGTAGGTGCTTTAACGACAGTGATTAATGCGATGGACACTTTCTTTACTGTGCCGGTGACTGCGCGGACAGCAGCGTTATGAGTGAATGAACCGTTCCAAGTAGTGAGTAAGGAAATTTCATAGGTACCTGGTTGTTTATAGGTGTGATGGATTGTGCCTGCCGGATAAGGAGCGCCATTTTCGGTTGTGGCATAGATACTGCCGTCACCAAAACTCCATACAAAAGCTGGCCTCAGCGCCACATCTACAACTTCTCCGATGATGTCGACTCGACTTTGAAATAACGTTGGCAGATCGCACCAGAAATACACCGGAACATTGACTAACGGTTCAAATTCAGGTTGATAGGCAACGCCAGCAGTTGGGACCAACTGTGTTAATCGATCACTTAAATTGACCTTTGTGACAGCTTTCTTAACTCGTGGCTTATAGGTGCGCTTAACCGCTGGCTTTTTTATAATTGGTTTTGCTGCTGCTTTCGGTGGAAAAAACAAAGGCACCGCTTTGGGTTTAGGTGTCACCTTTACTGCCGGCTTTTTAGGACCCTGTGCAATTGTTTTCTTAACGGTCGTATTGCCCTTACGGGCTTCGATAATTATTTGATTGTTGTCGGTATAGACAGTGATGCAGGCGGTTTCTTGACATTGATCGGCTGCAGTTGCTGCCTGTATGCCACCACACATAAGTGCTAGGACGAGAAATATTTTGACCATGTGCGGCACGATAAATTGCAGCTGTGACCGCACTAGAAGTCACTGGGCTAACTGTGGATAGATGTGACAGGCTAGGACTATGACAGCGCGCGATGGTGACGGATGGGTCGAATGCGCCTGTGGCAATAAGCATTGGGGTCTTAATGGTGCTGCCGGAATTTTGATTCTTCGTGGCAATGAAATCTTGTTACAACACCGCGCCCCTTGGGTTCACAACGGTGACACCTGGGGAATCCCGGGTGGTGCACGCGATTCTCATGAAAGCACTATCGAAGGCGCATTTCGAGAAGCGGTGGAAGAAACTGGAATCGACACCGATCTGTTGACTCCGTTACACACATTTACCGATAATCATGGAACCTGGAAATATGAAACTGTTATTGCCCGGGCTGCAGAGGGATTAGTTGCCCACGAAGTAAACGATGAGTCGCACGAAGTCCGATGGGTTGCAATTGAAAAAGTTGATGAACTTCCCTTGCACCCTAGCTTTGCTAAATCGTGGCCAGAACTACAAAGAATCCTTAAGGCGCTTTAGAGAATCCCGCACAACCGCCGGATCTGATGTGCGCCACAGTGGTGGCATCGAATTGAGCAACACACTTCCATATCGCTTTGTCACAATGCGCGAATCCAAAATCGCTACTACTCCCCGATCATCAACGGATCTGATCAAACGCCCTGTTCCCTGAGCCAATAACAACGCTGCGCGAGGCAATGAAACCTGCATAAATCCGCTGCCACCCTTTGCATCGGCCTGTGCTGCGCGCGCACTCATGACAGGTTCATCAGGACGCGGAAAAGGAATGCGATCGATCGCAACCAAAATACAGCTGTTTCCGGGCACATCAACGCCCTGCCACAGTGACATCGTGCCAATCAAAATTGATGTTTCATCTTTTTCAAACCTAGAAACTAGCGGCCCAACAGCATCTCCACGCTTTTGTGTAATGATCTTTATGGGCAGCTCTGCTAACACTTTTCGTAAATGTAAATCTGCTGCTTCAACACCGCGCCATGAAGAAAATAGCGCCAATGTGCGACCACCTGCAGCGTCAATTAATTCACCAAGTTCTGTTAACACCTCTTGGCTTGGACCATCACGGCCTGGTTCAGGCAAATGCTTAGGCATATATAAAACGCCTTGATTAGCAAAATCAAAGGGACTGCCAACATCTAGCATTTGTACATTGGCAGGGTCTACTTCACCCTCTTTGATTTCAGCGTTCATTTCTTCGTTAACCAAAAAGCCAATGCTTTTTGCCATGGAATCAAAGCCATTTCCGACAGTAAGTGTTGCCGATGTTGCGATGACAGGGGTTCTGGTCAACAGATTCTCACGTAAGACTTCAGATACTGACAGCGGCGCCAAATACAAAGTAGAAAAGGTTGGTTCATACCAAAGGACCAAGCCATCGCCCATTTTTAGTAACGTTGTAGCAGTCGTTGCTATCTCACTAACGGCGCCTTTAACCCGAGCCCGCTCTGCCAATCCATCAGTATCGATGATTTCATCATCTGCAGACATGAATTGAATGATCGCCTTTGATGCATCCATGACTTTGCGAATGGAAAATTCAAGTGATTGAGGTAT
>CAIXVA010000012.1 GCA_903922745.1 uncultured Actinomycetes bacterium | reverse complement strand
GCAAAGGCAAAGTTTGTGTTGCTAAAACATGTTCAACTTCAGATGTTCCGATACCAAAAGCAAGCGCGCCAAAAGCGCCATGGGTGGATGTATGAGAATCACCGCACACAATCGTCATGCCGGGTTGAGTAACACCAAGCTGTGGTCCAACAACGTGAACAACGCCTTGATCCTTATCCCCGAGTGAATGGATGCGAAGTCCAAACTCTTTACAGTTTGCACGCAACGTATCAACCTGCAGCTTTGAAACTGGATCTGCAATTGGCTTATCAATATTTAGGGTCGGAACATTGTGATCTTCTGTTGCAATCGTTAGATCAGGCCGGCGAACTGGGCGTCCTGCAAGGCGCAGACCATCAAATGCTTGTGGGCTTGTTACTTCGTGGATTAAATGTAGATCGATATAAATCAGATCTGGTTCGCCCTGTGCTGAACGAACAACATGCTCTGCCCAAATTTTCTCGGCTAGCGTTTTACCCACGATGTACTGCTCCTTACACTTCTAAGTTGTGGTATCAGATACTGAGATGCTAATATCACTCTATGAACACAAAGAATAGCGGAGTTGGCGTATTAGATAAAGCCGTCTCTATTTTGAGCACGCTAGAAGCCGGCCCGCATTCACTTGCCGAACTTGTCGCAGCAACAGGCATCGCGCGCCCCACCGCCCACCGCTTAGCTGTGGCACTTGAGTTCCACCGTTTAGTTGCCCGTGATTTAACGGGACGATTTGTTTTAGGGCCTCGTTCAGGAGAATTAGGCGCTGCTGCCGGTGAAGATCGCTTATTAGCCGCTGCAGCACCCGCATTAGCCGCTCTGCGCGATGCAACAGGTGAAAGCGCGCAGTTGTATCGCCGCCAAGGAGATCTGCGTATCTGTGTCGCTGTAGCTGAGCGCTTATCAGGATTGCGTGACTCTGTTCCTGTCGGCGCCGCTCTAACTATGCATGCCGGATCTGCTGCGCAAATTCTTCTTGCTTGGGAAGAGTCCGAAAAGATTCACCGTGGTTTAACTAACGCCCGATTTACTGCTGCGCAACTTTCTGCTGATCGTCGTCGCGGGTGGGCCCAATCTGTTGGAGAGCGCGAAGCTGGTGTCGCATCAGTCTCAGCTCCTGTGCGCGCACCCAATGGAAAAGTAATTGCCGCCGTAAGCATAAGCGGCCCGATCGAACGTCTAGGACGTCAACCTGGCCGCATTCATGCCGCTGCTGTAGTTGCTACTGCAGCTCGTCTGACTGAACATCTAGCTCGCGAATAACACGAGCAATTGTAGGAAAAGAAAAACCTTTTCTCTGCAATAGGGATTGAATTCTACGAATCTGAACCTCTGGTGCAAGCCGACTCATAGTGTTGTACTTCTTCATTCCCAATGAAAACGCGGTTCGATACTCCGACTCATCATCTATCTCATCAAGTGCTTCATCAATACTGGATTGATCTACTCCCCTAGTGCGAAGTTCTCCAGCGATTATTCGCTTCGATAATTTCTTAGAGGTGTGACGAGATTGAGTCCACGCCTTTGCAAACTCTGAGTCGTTGATCAAGCCGTTTTCTTGAAGCCGAAAAATAGTTGCCTTGGCAACATCATCTTCAATTCCACGCTTTTTTAAGTGAGCCAGAAGCTCACCCTTACTCTTGGCGCGAGTAACCAAAGCATTGAGTGCGATGGTGTTAGCGATTGAGTAAGGGTCAGCCTCGTGGTCAACTTTATTAAACTCCAACATTGGAGCTTAGAAATCCACCTCTGCGGCAGCCTCATCAATGGCAGCAACGAGTGCTGGATCGACCTCAACTGGAACAAAGTGTTCGCGGATCTTGTTTTCAATCTCATTGGCTAGATCTGGGTTATCAAGTAGGAAGGCACGTGCATTTTCCTTACCTTGGCCAAGCTGATCTGCCTCGTATGTGTACCAAGCACCAGACTTCTTCACCACGCCGATTTCAACACCCATGTCAATGAGTGAGCCTTCGCGTGAAATACCTGTGCCGTAAATAATGTCGAACTCTGCCTGCTTGAAAGGTGGAGCCATCTTGTTCTTGACTACCTTTACGCGGGTACGGTTACCAACTGATTCTTGGCCATCCTTAAGAGTTTCAATACGACGGATATCTAGACGGACTGAAGCATAGAACTTAAGCGCCTTTCCACCTGTAGTTGTCTCTGGTGAACCGAAGAAGACGCCGATCTTGTCACGCAGCTGGTTAATAAAGATTGCTGTTGTTTTTGACTGGTGCAGCGCTCCTGTGATTTTACGAAGTGCTTGAGACATCAAACGAGCTTGTAGACCCATGTGTGAGTCACCCATCTCGCCTTCAATTTCAGCGCGAGGAACAAGTGCTGCAACTGAGTCAACTACAACAAGATCAAGTGCACCTGAACGAATCAGCATGTCCATGATTTCTAGAGCCTGCTCACCTGTATCTGGTTGTGATACCAACAGCGCATCAATATCAACACCAAGCTTCTTTGCATACTCTGAATCAAATGCATGCTCTGCGTCGATAAATGCACAGATGCCGCCAGCCTTTTGAGCATTAGCGATTGCATGCAATGTAAGAGTTGTCTTACCTGAAGATTCTGGTCCGTAAATTTCAACAACGCGACCACGTGGAAGTCCACCAATACCAAGTGCGATATCGAGCGCAATTGAACCAGTTGGAATAACTTCGATCACTGTGTTCTGTCGCTCTGACATCTTCATTACTGCGCCTTTACCAAATTGACGTTCGATCTGGGCTAGGGCTGTGTCTAACGCCTTGTGGCGTTCAACGTTGGCTTTATCTTGTGCTGCATCGTTTGCTTTGTTACTTTTTTCAGTAGCCACGTACATTCCTTTCGATAGAACGTCCTGCGGTGTGCAGTTCGTTTGGTCTGGCCCAGAAGGTACGGAGACCCAACGACGGACTACAGAATCCCCACATCGAGTGTGGAGAAGAGCTGCAGGCGGAGGTTGGAACCGCTCTGGTTGTACTCGGAAAGTTTATCCGAACATCTGTTCGAAAGGTAACAGGTGGCACTGACAGATTTAGGCGTGTCGCCCCACCATACTGAGCCCGTGTTAATCCTGCTGCCGCCCTCTGAGAAGAAATCAGCCACCCCAGGGCCAGCTATCGAGGTCTACACGGGCGTTCTCTACGCCGCCCTACGGTGGAGCTCCCTTACCAAAGTCCAGCAGAAGCTCGGCCAATCGTGCCTGGCCATCATCTCGGCCAAATACGGGGTGGTGCGCCCCCTAGATCCAATCGAGCCCTATAAAGAAAAAATCAAGAATAAGAAGATGGCTGCCCAAGTTGCAGATGTATTAGATGACGCCGAATCTGAGTTAATCATTGATTGTCGTTCTTCTACCTATCAAACTGTGTGGCAATCCCCCGTTGCAATCACAGTTGAGATCAAGGTCTTCACCAAAATCGATGGTGAGAAAAAGGTAATTACTCATATGTCTAAAAAGACTCGTGGTGAAGTAACCCATCACATACTAAAGTCAACAAAAATTCCGAGTAATCCTATTGAACTTGAAGCAATTGTTTCTCAGCAATTTGATTGTGAACTGCTTGAAGGAGATAAGAAAAATCCCTGGGTACTAGAGGTGTATTGCTAAGGCGTCTCTATGACGCCATCAGTGCTGTCTTCTTGATAAGCTCGACAGTTAATGTTGGATAGTTCCACATAATTACATGTGCGCAGTTATCCACAACAATCCACCGTGAATGAGGTGGTGCAACGCTTTTTTCCTGGGCAATCTCTTCTGGCAATGTTAGATCTTCATCTCCAAAAACAACCGAAAGCTGTACCTTTTCAGGAACAACAGATTCAAACCTGCGCCCATTTGCACCATGCCACATCGGCATATATCCCTTTGATCTAGCCATCGCAATTACTGAATCACGACAGGATTCAAAACTTAATTCACGCCACAAGTGTGTGATTTTCTTATAGCCAATTGCTTTAAGTAATGGGATTCGATACGCAGTCTTCATAAAGTGCTGTGAAATCTTCGCAAGGATTCTTGCATCAAGACTTGGTGGCAGCTTTCGCCGTGGTTGTTCGTGCCATAAACCAGCTGGAGCTAATGCGGTCACACTTAATACATTATCTGGTGCAACCGCAGCCATCTCTAATGCGATCCATCCCCCAAGTGAGTTTCCGGCAACGTGCATTGTTTGAACACTCATGTCATTAACCATGTAATCAACTATCGCCTGTGCAAGTGAACGTGGGTCCATTTCTTCATCGTCGCGAAGTGGTGCATCACCGTGGCCAGGAAGATCAATTGCATACACCGTGAAATTTTCAATCAGCTGCGGAACCAGAGTCTTCCAAATATTTCCGGCAGAACCCAATCCGTGCACAAGGACAAGTGCCGGGTTATTCAGGTCATGTGTATATCGATGCG
>CAIXVA010000011.1 GCA_903922745.1 uncultured Actinomycetes bacterium | reverse complement strand
GGACGACGAATCTGTCATTCGCGCAAACCAGCGTGCGGAGCATGCCCTGTCGCAAAGATCTGTCCAAGTGTAGGAATTGGCGAGATGAACAAAGAGAAGGCGTTACTGTTGGTAAAAACGGATAAGGATTTCAGATGAGAAAAGCGTTAGCAGCAGTTACTCTTTTGTTGCTGACCGCTTGTTCGCCATCCTCATCATATGTAAAAGGTGAAGTAGTTTCATGCGAATCTATTTCACAAGATAAAACATTTACTGGCGGAGTGACGATGGATTGTTTAGATCGCACTGATGGCGCTCAACTTGGCGCCTTACGTGGACCCATGGTTGTAAATGTGTGGGGATCTTGGTGTGGTCCATGCAAAGAAGAAATGCCAATTCTTAGATCTTTTTATGCAAAGGCAAAAGGTAAGGTCGCTTTAATAGGTGTTGATGTTGAAGAAGCAACCTTTGACGATGGCCGCAGATTTGTAGAACGCAATGGCATTGTGTGGCCCAATTTGTATGATCCAGATGGGCGTTCACGAAAGTACTTTGGATTAGGCGTTCCAGTCACCTGGTTTATTGCGGCTGACGGATCAGTTGCAGGCAAGAAAATAGGTGTGTTAAAAAATGAAATTGAGCTGATCACACTGACGAACAAGTATTTAGGTGTACGTCTCTAGTCCTCATCCTTTGAACTATTCAAACCATCTGAAATCAAGCGCATAACATTGGGATCAGCCAATGTTGTTGCATCTCCAACTTGGCGATTTTCAGCAACATCCTTTAACAAACGTCGCATGATTTTGCCGCTTCGTGTTTTAGGAAGCTCTGCAACAACCAGAATCTGGCGAGGCTTAGCAATCGCACCGATTTGCTTAGCAACATGGTTACGCAAGTCAGCTATGAGAGCTTCACCCTTCGCATGCTCGATACCACCACGCAAAATAACAAAAGCAACAATTCCTTGTCCTGTCATCGCATCTTGGGCACCAACAACTGCTGCTTCAGCCACTGATTCATGCGAAACAAGTGCGGACTCCACCTCAGTTGTTGAAATACGGTGACCAGAAACATTCATCACGTCGTCAACACGACCGAGTAACCAGATTGCACCATCTTTATCTAACTTCGCACCATCGCCAGCAAAGTAAATTCCATCAAAGCGGGACCAGTACGTTTCTTTGTATCGTTCATCTTCGCCCCAAATACCACGCAACATTCCTGGCCAAGGCTTATCCAAAATTAAATAACCGCCATGTCCCTTGGCAACTGGCTTTGCATTGTCATCAACAACGATCGCACTAATTCCAGGAATTGCAGTCATAGCTGATCCTGGCTTAGTTGCAGTTACACCAGGCAATGGAGAAATCATTATTCCGCCAGTTTCGGTTTGCCACCATGTGTCAACAATTGGGCAACGGTTTCCACCAATAACGTCGCGGTACCACATCCACGCTTCAGGGTTAATTGGTTCACCAACAGATCCCAATAACCGCAATGAAGTTAAGTTGAACTTATTAGGAAATTCATCGCCCCATTTCATCCAGGTGCGAATCAAAGTAGGAGCGGTATACAAAATAGTTACGCCGTACTTTTCAATTAACTCAAATATGCGTCCCTTATGAGGCGTATCAGGGGTTCCTTCATACATAACTTGGGTTGCACCATTCATTAGTGGCCCATAGACGATATAGCTGTGGCCGGTAATCCAACCCACATCCGCGGTGCACCAGTAAACATCTGTTTCAGGCTTGATATCAAAGACAACTCGGTGGGTATATGCAGCTTGGGTTAAATAACCACCAGTTGTATGAAAGATTCCTTTTGGCTTTGCTGTTGTTCCAGATGTGTACAAAATAAATAACGGGTGCTCAGAATCAAAGTACTCCGCCGTGTGTTCAGCAGATTGACGGCCAACAATGTCGTGCCACCACACATCAGTGGCAGAGTTCCATGCAGTCTCTTGTTTGGTGCGCTGAACAACTAAAACCTTTTTAACATTATGTTTTCCGGCAAGCGCTTCATCAACGGCCGGCTTCAGAGCAAATGCACCGCCTTTTCTAAATCCACCATCAGCGGTAATCACTAACTTGGCATCAGCATCTTGAATTCTAGATAGCAATGCCTCTGCTGAAAATCCACCAAAGACAACTGAATGCGGTGCACCAATACGTGCGCAGGCAAGCATTGCAATCGCTGCCTCAGGAATCATTGGCATATAGATAGCCACACGATCGCCAGCGGCAACCCCAAGTTCGATTAACGCGTTTGCTGTTTTCTTAACTTCAATCAACAACTGCGAGTACGTAATTGTCTGTGTGTCACCAGGTTCGCCTTCAAAATGAAATGCAACGCGATCTCCACGACCTTCTTGCACGTGACGATCAAGTGCGTTAACAGATGCGTTAATTTTTCCACCAACAAACCATTGTGCATACGGTGCTTCCCATTCAAGAGTTTTATTCCACGGTGCGTGCCAAGACAGATGTTTTGCTTGCACATCCCAAAACGCCAAACGATCTTTTTCTGCTTGGTCATATAGATCTGGCTTTGCATTTGCTTGTGCTGCAAACTCCGCCGTTGGAGGAAACAGGCGATCCTCGTTGAGTAGGTTTTCCAGGGACTCGTGTTCTTGGCTCATAACGCTAGAGGTTACCTGCTGCGCATTGTTATCAACAGCCACAGCGGATATGGATTTTCTAACCTCTATATGGCTTGAAGATGCGCCAAAAGAAAGGAGAATCATGAGTATCGCTGCCTTTGTTACCTTCTTTATGAAGATGCTAACCAATCCCGCCTTGGCTGCAGCCCTGGCCCGTTTCTTGGCTCAGGCCCTAAAAACCCTGATGTAAAGCAGGAAAAAGACCCTCCGTGTAGCTGTACGGGGGGTCTTTTTGTGCCATGAAGGCAGAAGTGAGAGGATTGGCCGTAAGCCTCTAGACGACTCAACGAAGCGCTCAGTCTAAAGAATTACAACGAGTTCTTAGGAGTCAGAATGCCAATTGCAACCCCCGAAATTTATGCGGATATGTTGGATCGCGCTAAAAAGGGCGCATTCGCTTACCCAGCAATCAACGTTTCATCATCTCAGACCATCACAGCTGCAATTCGTGGTTTCGCCGAAGCAGAATCAGATGGAATCATCCAGTTTTCATGGGGCGGGGCTGAATACGCATCAGGTTCAACTGTAAAGAACATGGTTGATGGCGCAGTAGCGCTCGCAGAGTTCGCACATGTTGTTGCAAAGAACTACAAAGTAAATATTGGAATTCACACAGATCACTGCCCAGCAGAAAAGTTAGATGGCTTCATGCGTCCACTTCTTGCTTTTGGTGCAGATCGACTTAAGTCAGGCAAGGCTCCATTGTTCAACTCACATATGTGGGATGGATCAGCGGTAGACATGACCGAAAATATGAAGGTCGCTAAGGAAATGTTGGCGATGTCAGTTGCGGCAAAAACAATTCTTGAAATTGAAATTGGTGTTGTTGGTGGAGAAGAAGATGGCATCGAAGCAAAGCATGATGCAAAGTTGTACTCAACACCTGAAGATGCATTAATGACAATTGAAACTCTTGGAACAGATGTGAATGCTCGTTACATGGTGGCGGCAACATTCGGAAATGTTCACGGCGTATATAAGCCAGGTAACGTTGTATTGCAGCCAAAGATCCTTGCAACATTGCAAGAAGCAGTTGCTACAAAGCTTGGTTTGCCAGCAGGCAGCAAGCCAATGGACTTGGTATTCCACGGTGGTTCTGGCTCACTTCTTTCAGAGATTCGCGAATCACTTGATTACGGCGTAATTAAGATGAATATCGACACAGATACGCAGTACGCATTCACACGTCCCGTTGTTGATCACATGCTCAAAAACTACGATGGGGTACTAAAGATTGATGGAGAAGTAGGAAACAAGAAGGCGTACGATCCTCGTGCGTGGGGCAAGGCTGCAGAAGCAGGAATGGCAGCTCGCGTTGTTCGTGGTTGTGAAGATTTGCGTTCAACCGGTACTTCATCACTTAAGTAATTAACAACTAGTCGGAGAGGCTTTACTCATGCCTGCATTGGTATTACTCGGCGCTCAGTGGGGCGACGAAGGCAAGGGTAAAGCTACCGATTTATTAGGCGATCGCGTTGATTATGTAGTTCGCTATCAAGGCGGAAACAACGCAGGCCATACAGTTGTTATTGGTGATCAAAAGTATGCACTTCACTTACTGCCATCAGGAATTCTTTCTCCCAATGTGATTCCTGTAATCGGCAACGGTGTAGTCATTGACCCAAGTGTTTTGCTTGAAGAAATTCGTGGGCTTAATGAACGCGGAATTGATACAAGCAAGCTTTTGATTTCAACTAATGCTCACTTGATTACGCCTTATCACCGCACCATCGACAAGGTGTCAGAGCGCTTCTTAGGTAAATCAAAGATTGGTACAACAGGCCGCGGTATCGGACCGGCATATGCCGACAAGATCAATCGCATCGGTATTCGTGTCCAAGATCTTTTTGATCCATCAATCCTTCGTCAAAAACTAGAAGGTGCGTTGCGCGATAAGAACCAGATTCTGATCAAGGTTTTCAATCGAAAAGGAATTGAAGTCGACGAGGTCCTTGCAGAGTATTTAGAGTATGCAGAGATCTTGCGCCCGTATGTTGCAGATACAGTTTTGATTTTAGATGAGGCGCTAAAAGCTGGAAAGCGAGTACTGCTAGAGGGTTCTCAGGGCACTTTGCTTGATGTTGATCACGGAACATATCCATTCGTGACTTCTAGTAATCCAACTGCAGGTGGTGCTTGCACAGGTTCAGGCATTGGACCAACAAAGATCACTCGGGTTATCGGAATCGTGAAGGCATACACAACTCGTGTTGGTAGCGGACCTTTCCCAACTGAATTATTTGATGAAGATGGCGAAGCGCTTCGTCGTATTGGCGGAGAAATTGGCGTTACTACTGGCCGTGCCCGTCGTTGCGGTTGGTTTGATGCACCGATTGCTCGATATGCAGTTCGTGTAAATGGGCTAACAGATTTCTTCTTAACAAAGCTAGATGTATTAACTGGTTGGGAAAAGATTCCAGTGTGTGTTGCATACGAAATCGACGGCAAGCGCGTTGAAGAGCTACCTGCTTCACAAACAGATTTTCACCATGCAAAGCCAATTTATGAATATTTAGCTGGCTGGACAGAAGATATTTCAAACGCACGCAAATTGTCTGATCTACCAAAGAATGCGCAAGATTATGTTGCATTCCTAGAAAAAATTTCAGGTGCGCCAATGAGTGCAATCGGTGTAGGCCCAGGTCGAGATCAAACAATTGTCGTAAAGGATTTCATCTAAGAATGAAAATCCTCCTAGTCGGAAGCGGCGGACGCGAACACGCACTAGGAGTAGGACTGCAAGCAGATCCAGCCTGTACCGAACTACATGTCGCACCAGGCAATCCAGGCATCGCACAATTTGCTCAATGTCATCCACTTGCAGTTACAGACAATCAAGCAATTCTTAATTTAGCTCAGCGACTTCATGTAGATCTCGTTGTTGTTGGGCCAGAAGTCCCTTTAGTAAATGGTGTTGCAGACATCCTACGAGCAGCCGGAATCGCTGTTTTTGGCCCATCTAAAGCGGCTGCACAAATAGAAGGATCAAAGAACTTTGCTAAAGAAGTTATGCGCGATGCTGGCGTTCCAACAGCACACAGTTTCACCTGCACAACTCAACATGAAATTGAGATCGCATTAGATGCATTTGATGCGCCGTATGTTGTTAAAGATGATGGTTTAGCTGCAGGCAAAGGTGTCGTAGTTACGACTAATCGCCAAGAAGCACTTGATCACGCTTTAGGGTGCAAAAGAGTTGTTATTGAGGAGTATTTAGAGGGTCCAGAAGTTTCACTATTTGGCATTAGCGATGGAACAACAATTGTGCCCATGCAGCCAGCACAAGATTTCAAACGCGCACTCGATGGTGATCAAGGACCAAACACAGGTGGCATGGGCGCGTACTCTCCATTGCCATGGGCACCATCTGACATCATCGAGGATACATACAAACAAGTTTTAGCACCGATGATTGCTGAAATGGCTGCGCGTGGAACTCCATTTGTTGGTTTGCTATATGCAGGTCTTGCACTCACAGATCACGGGACTCGCGTAATCGAATTTAATGCGCGCTTCGGTGATCCTGAAACACAAGTTTTGATTCCACTACTTAAGACTCCACTTGCAACTTTGTTATACAACGCTGCAACTGGAAATTTGAAAGGTACAACACTGGATTGGAAAGATGAATCAGCGGTAACAGTTGTTTTGGCCGCTGAAGGTTATCCAGCTGCGCCTAAGAGCGGCGGGGCAATCACGGGATTTACTGCAATCGACAATGTTCAGATTTATCACGCAGGTACTTCAGCCACAGAACAAGGTGTTGTTGCATCAGGTGGCCGGGTACTAACAGTTACCGGAATAGGCGAAGATCTGACAGAAGCCCGAAACCGTGCCTACCGTGCGATTAGCCAAATCTCACTTGCTGGATCGTTTTATCGCACAGACATCGCGCTTAATGCGTCGGTGGCAGAGAAGGGCAATTAAATGACGGATAATTCACCAATGAGCCTGCTTGCTAGCCGTTATGCATCAGCTGCGATGCGCGAAATTTTCGCGCCAGAGGCCAAAATTATTGCCGAACGTAAGTTGTGGATCGCGGTCATGCGCGCTCAATCAACGCTCGGCCACGCGATTTCCAAGGATGTAATTACAGATTACGAAAATGTAATTACACGAGTGGATCTTGCATCAATTGATGCCCGCGAAAAGCAAACACGTCACGATGTTAAAGCGCGGATTGAAGAGTTCAATGCTCTGGCTGGCCACGAAGCTATTCACGCAGGTATGACTAGCCGCGATCTGACAGAAAACATTGAAGCGCTCCAGATTCGAAATGGTTTAGAAATTGTTCATGACAAGGTCGTAACACTTCTTGCTCGTCTTGCAGAACGCGCAACTCAGTATGCCGATCAACCAATTGCTGGACGTTCACACAACGTTCCTGCACAAGTAACAACTTTAGGAAAGCGTTTTGCATCAGCTGCTGAAGAGTTGTTATTTGCATACGAACGTTTAACTGCGTTACAAGATCGCTACCCAATGCGCGGAATTAAAGGTCCAGTCGGTACTGCGCAAGATTCAATTGATCTTCTTGGTTCATCGGATGCGCACTTTAAGTTAGAAGCTGCGATCGCAAAAGAACTTGGGTTTAATAATGTTCTAGATTCAACTGGCCAGATTTATCCTCGTTCATTTGATTATGATGTTGTAACAACACTTGTTCAGATTGCATCATCACCATCATCTCTTGCCACCTCAATTCGTTTGATGGCTGGTGCCGAACTTGTTACAGAAGGATTTAAAGCTGGCCAGGTTGGTAGCAGCGCAATGCCTCACAAGATGAATACACGTTCATGCGAGCGAGTTAATGGTCTCTCAGTTGTTTTGCGTGGCTATGCATCAATGGTGAGCGAGCTATCTGGTGATCAATGGAATGAAGGCGATGTTTCATGCAGCGTTGTTCGCCGTGTTGCATTGCCTGATGCTTTCTATGCAATCGATGGCTTGCTCGAAACAATGCTTACAGTCCTTGACGAGTTCGGGGCGTTCCCGGCTGTTATCAGTGCTGAATTAGAGCGTTATTTACCATTCTTAGCCACAACAAAAATTCTTATGGCCGCTGTCAAGTGCGGCGTTGGTCGCGAAGTTGCACATGAAGTTATTAAAGAGCACGCAGTTAAAGCCGCTCTTGGAATGCGCGAAGGAAAGAAGAACACACTTCTAGATGATTTGGCCGCAGACGATCGCCTGCCGCTTGATCGCGCAGCATTAGATGTTTTGATTAGTGATCCCATCGAATTTACTGGCGATGCTCGCCAACAAGTAGCTCGAGTTGTACATCGCATCGGTGCGATTACTTCCGCGCACCCTGCCGCAGCGCAGTACAAGCCCGGCTCTATTCGGTGAGCGGCTTTGGCCTAGCTGGCCCACCGCCAGCGCCTGAAATAACTGGGTGGAAACATCTGCGCACCGGAAAAGTCAGAGACCTGTATACAAATGATAAAAAAGAAATCTTGCTTGTTGCATCAGATCGTATTTCTGCCTATGACTGGGTCATGCCAACTGCAATACCTGGCAAAGGCGCTGTTCTAACTCAGCTGTCATTATTTTGGTTTGAACTGCTGGAAGACATTATTGGCAACCACATCATCTCGACAGATGTACCTGATGTCGTTGAAGATCGCGCAATTATTGTGCAACCACTAACTATGTTTGATGTTGAATGTGTTGCCCGCGGATACTTAACAGGTAGCGGTTGGAGTGAGTACCAGAACAACAAAACTGTCTGTGGGAATAAGTTGCCAGATGGTTTGCTGGACGGATCACAATTGCCAGAGAGCATCTTTACACCAGCAACTAAAGCTGAAATTGGCGATCACGATATCAATATTGATTTTGATGGCGCAGTATCAATAGTTGGCGCAGATGATGCTGCGCAGCTTCGCGAGCTAACACTTAAGTTATATGAAACAGCAGCAGAGTTTGCAGCTAGCCGGGGAATCATCGTGGCAGATACAAAGTTTGAATTTGGCCGCAGCGAGAAAGGCCAGATTGTGCTTGGCGATGAGGCTCTAACCCCTGATTCCTCACGGTTTTGGGAGGCCTCAACGTGGAAGCCAGGTGGGGTGCAGCCTTCCTATGACAAGCAATTTCTACGTGACTACCTAGTATCAAGTGGATGGGATAGAAATAGCCCACCCCCTGAACTACCAGTTGAGATCGTAGATAAGACGGCACAGCGTTACGAAGAAGCATTTTTCCGAATCACTGGCAGCAAGTTCTAAAAGGGAGAAATATAAATGGCAAAGATCGTGGTTGATGTGATGTTAAAGCCTGAGATTCTGGACCCTCAAGGAAATGCGGTTGCCTCTGCGTTGCCACGACTTGGATTCTCCTTTGCCAACTCTGTTCGTCAAGGAAAACGATTTGAAATTGACATTGATGGCGAACCAACTGCGGCTCAACTTGCTGAAGTAGAAAAAGCTGCTGAAGTCTTGCTATCTAACCCAGTCATTGAAAACTATGTCGTGAGAGTTGAGAAGTAATGCGCGTTGGAGTTATTACCTTTCCAGGAACTCTGGATGATCGCGATGCTGCGCGCGCAGTAGTAGTTGGCGGTGCAGAAGCGGTTTCGCTGTGGCATGGGGATGCGGATCTAAAAAACGTTGATGCTGTCATCTTGCCTGGTGGCTTTTCTTATGGGGATTACTTGCGCTGTGGTGCAATTTCACGGTTTGCACCAGTTATGCAACTTGTAATTGATGCTGCCAATAAAGGAATGCCAGTTCTTGGTATTTGCAATGGTTTCCAGGTGCTGTGTGAATCGCACTTGTTACCCGGTGCGCTGACTCGTAACTCTGATCTGCACTTCTTGTGCCGTGATCAAGAGATTGAAATCGTTAACAATCAAACACCGTGGACTAGCTCATTTAAGCAGGGTGAACAAATTGTTATTCCACTTAAAAATGGCGAGGGTTCTTTTCAGTGTGATGATCAAACACTTGCAATGCTTGAAGGTGAAGGCCGCGTAATAGCCCGTTATGTGGGTGAAAACCCCAACGGATCACGCAATTTGATCGCTGGAATAACTAATGCCAAGGGCAATGTCGTTGGGTTAATGCCCCACCCAGAGCACGCCATTAATGAGCAAACAGGACCATCTGCGCAAGGTCTTGGCTTCTTTACATCTATCCTGAATGCAATGGTGAAGTAATGGCTCTAGATACTGTTGCGATTGCCCAGACAACACCTGATAACTCACAACCATTTGCCGAACTTGGATTAAAGCCTGACGAATACGCGCGCATCAAGGAAATTCTTGGTCGTCGTCCAACATCATCAGAGCTTGCGATGTATTCAGTGATGTGGTCTGAGCATTGTTCTTATAAATCTTCAAAGGTTCACTTGAAGCAGTTTGGTGAAAAAGCACCAAAGTCTGATGCGCTGTTAGTTGGTATTGGTGAAAACGCTGGCGTTGTTGATGTTGGTCAGGGATATGCCGTGACTTTTAAAATTGAATCACATAATCACCCATCATTTGTTGAGCCATATCAAGGAGCTGCAACAGGTATTGGTGGAATCGTTCGTGACATTTTGACAATGGGTGCTCGTCCAATTGCAGTAATGGATCCACTTCGCTTTGGTCCTGCAGATGCACCTGATACTCGACGTGTGTTGCCAGGAATCATCGCAGGTGTTGGCGGATACGGAAATTGTCTGGGTCTTCCAAATATTGGTGGCGAAGTTACATTTGATGAAACTTATGCAGGCAACCCACTTGTTAACGCACTATGTGTTGGCGTGATGAAACATAGTGACATCAAGTTGGCAAAGGCTGCAGGTGCCGGCAATTTGGTTGTGTTGTATGGAGCAAAAACAGGTGGCGATGGAATTGGTGGAGTTTCAGTACTTGCATCAGAAACATTTGGCGCTGGTGGATCTACTAAGCGTCCAAGTGTGCAGGTGGGCGATCCGTTTGTTGAAAAGGTTTTGATTGAATGCTCACTAGAAATCTTTGCTGAAGATCTAGTTGTTGGTATCCAAGACCTTGGCGGAGCAGGCTTATCCTGTGCTACGAGTGAGCTGGCATCAGGTGGTTCTGGCGGCATGAAGGTGCAGTTAGACAAGGTTCCATTGCGCGATCCCTCCCTTTCTCCTGAAGAGATTTTGATGTCTGAATCCCAAGAGCGTATGTGTGCAATTGTGGAGCCAAGCAAGATTGCTCGATTCTTGGAAATTTGCAAGAAGTGGGATGTGACGGTCACTGTGATTGGTGAAGTAACAGATGGAAAGCATCTTGAAATCACATGGAATGGTGAGTTAATAGTTGATGTGCCACCACGCACTGTGGCCCACGATGGACCCGTATACAACCGTCCATTGGCACAACCTACCTACATCGATCAAGTAAATGGTCAAAAAGTTAATGTTCCGATTCCAGTAACTGCTGCGGAAGTCAAAGCTGCAGTATTAAAATTAGCTGCAGCTCCAAACCTTGCTGATAAATCATGGGTCACATCTCAATATGACAAATATGTTCAGGGCAACACAATTCAATCTCAACCTGATGATTCAGGAATGGTTCGGATTGATGAGACAACTCATCTTGGTGTTGCAATCTCAACAGATGCCAATGCAAACTGGTCATACTTAAATCCTTATCAAGGAGCAAAGTTGGCATTGGCTGAAGCTGCGCGAAATATTGCAACGGCAGGTGCCAGACCACTAGCAGTTACTAACTGTCTTAACTTTGGTTCACCTGAAGATCCAGGTGTTATGTGGCAGTTTGCTGAATCTGTTCGTGGCTTAGCAGATGGGTGTTTAGAAATGGGACTACCTGTAACAGGAGGCAATGTTTCCTTCTATAACCAAACAGGATCAGTAGCGATTTTGCCAACGCCAGTTATTGGTGTGCTAGGTGTTATTCAGGATGTGCGCACGCGCACACCAATGAGTTTCACACAGGCTGGTTTAGATCTCTATCTTGTTGGTGAAACCCACGAAGATCTTGCCGGCAGTGAATGGGCTTTCTTACACAACCAGCGCGTTGGGCAATCTCCTGATGCTGATTTACAGCGCGAAATGCGTCTTATAGAGCTCCTTCTGGAAGGCAACTCCTTCTTTGCTGCAGCCCATGATTTAAGTCAAGGCGGATTATCTGCCGGATTAACTGAGATGGTTTTGCGTCATACAGTTGGCGCAACAATTGCACTTGAAAACGCAGGAGTTAGCTTGATCAGTGAAACACCTGGTCGAGTTCTTGTTGCTATCGACCCATCCCATACTGCGCGCCTTGAGGGATTGGCCCTTAAGAATTCAATTGCAATTACAAAGCTAGGAACAACAGGGGGAGACTCACTCACTATTAATGATGCGGTTATCTCGTTG
>CAIXVA010000010.1 GCA_903922745.1 uncultured Actinomycetes bacterium | reverse complement strand
TCATTGTCATTGACGTTTCCCATTGATGCTGCCGCTCCACCTTCAGCCATAACAGTGTGGGCCTTGCCAAACAGAGACTTACAAATGATTGCTACGCGAAGTCCTGATTCACGTGCTTCTACAGCAGCGCGTAATCCAGCGCCTCCGGCACCGATTACAAGGACATCGTATGAATGGCGTTCTAGTGTCATAGTCGATTTCCCTTTAGAAGAAGTAGAAGTTAGTCCATGCGCCAGTTGCAACTTGGCGAACATAGATATCGGCGAATGCAACAGCAGCTAATGAAAACCATGCAAACTGTTGGTGCTTTGTATTAAGGACAGAAACTGTTGACCACAACTTGTATCGCACTGGGTGCTTTGAGAAATGCTTTAAGCGACCACCAACTGTGTGACGACATGTGTGACATGACAATGAGTAGAACCACAACAAACCTGAGCTAGCAAAAAGAACGAGTGAGCCAACACTTAAATGTCCCCATTGTCCTTCAACATTTTTCAGCGAAATGATTGCGTCATATGTTAAGAAAACGTTGAACACTAAGCCTGCGTAGAAAAAGTAGCGGTGCAGGTTTTGTCCGATTAATGGGAAGCGAGTTTCGCCTGTGTATTTCTTGTGAGGTTCTGCAACACCACATGCTGGTGGAGAAAACCAGAATGAACGGTAATACGCCTTGCGGTAGTAATAACAGGTCATACGGAAACCAAGAGGGAAGATCAAAATAATTAACGCTGGGGATAACGCAAAATTAAAAACTTCAGCGCTGACTGGTGTAAAACCAAAAATTGTTGCTTCAGGAACGCAGGCTTGTGACAAACATGGTGAATAGAAAGGTGAGATCAAATGATCCTTGTAGTAATTAGCACCTTCAAATGCGCGGAAGGTTGCATAAATAACAAAAGAAAAGAGAACTCCGAAAGTTAGAAGTGGTTGCAACCACCACTTATCTGTGCGAAGCGTGCGCTCTTTAATCTTGGCGCGCGTTGGTGAAAAGACACCTGACATGTACAACTCCCCTGGTGTAAGCCTGTGTGTTACTAGGGGCTAAGTCTCCTCCGGACATGAAAAAGTGGCTAGGTAAATCCGCGCTTACGCGGTATGAACTCAGCCACAACTTCACAAAAATGGCGGAGGGCGTGGGATTTGAACCCACGAAACTTTCGTTTGCCGGTTTTCAAGACCGGTGCACTCGGCCGCTATGCGAGCCCTCCGTGGGAGAGATTACCCGAATTTAGCCCTAGCGAAAAATCGGCCAGTTATTAGGCGGGAAGATCCAAGAGTTCTTCGATGATCTTTGCAACACCATCGGCAGTACATGCTTCTGCAACCCCTTTTGCAAATAATGGTGCATCTGGATGGCCATCTGACATTGCATATGAACGAGCTGTCCATTGAAGCATTGAGAAGTCATTGGGATTATCACCAAAGGAAACACAATCATCAGCAGTTAATCCAAGTCGCTTTGCCATCATGGCAAGTGCTGTTCCTTTTGAAATATTAAGCGCCGAGATTTCAATTAGTGAATCTCTTGATGTTGAATGGGTGACGGTCACGATGTCTTTTAATTCGCGATTTGCTACCTCGACCATTTCATCAGATGTGAATTCGTGATTGCTGCATCTTCCTAAAATCTTCAATGCTGGGCGCTTAATTGCATCTTCAATTTTATTAATACCAACATTATCTAAACCGACATCCCATTTAGGAACGTAAGCGATTTCGCGGTGGTAGTGATCATTAGATTCGACAGCAAATGACATTTCAGGCATTGCTATACGCATACGTCGTACGACTTCTAGTTGTTCGTCAACAGAGATCATCCACTCTTCAAGAACAGCGTCATTCATTAAGTCATACAACATCGCACCGTTACAACAAATTGCTTCTCCAAAACCAAAAGCTTCGCGGATTTCACCCATCCAACGTGGAGGCCGACCTGTTACAAAGAAAACATGGACACCTAGATCGCGTGCACGAGTAAAGACGTCAATTGTGCGCTGAGAAATTACACCTTTATGCGAAACGATTGTTCCATCTAGATCTGTTGCAATTAATTTGGGGCGTTTACTCACACCAACTCAAATCGTTTCACACCTAAGAAAGGTTGCAGTGCTGCTGGAACATTAATTGTTCCATCTGCATTTTGGTGGTTCTCTAAAATCGCAACAATCATGCGGGGAATAGCAACTAATGTGCCATTAAGTGTTGCAACAGCTTTTGTGCCATCGGCATCCTTGAAACGAATGTTTAAGCGGCGGGCCTGAAATTCGGTGCAGTTAGAGGTGCTTGTGACCTCGCGATATGCATTTTGTGTAGGAATCCACGCTTCAATATCAAACTTACGGTTCGCACTAGATCCAAGATCGCCTGATGCAACATCAATAACGCGATAAGGAATCTCCATTGCATTAAGGAAATCTTTTTCCCACTGCAATAAACGCTTGTGCTCTTCTTTAGCTTGATCTGGATGACAGAAAGAAAACATTTCGACTTTATCAAATTGATGTACTCGAATAATTCCGCGAGTGTCCTTGCCGTATGTACCTGCTTCGCGGCGGAAACATGATGAATAACCGGCGTATCGCATAGGCAGTTTGTCGGCTGGTAGAACTTCATCCATGTGCATTGCAGCAAGTGGAACTTCAGATGTTCCCACTAAATACACATCATCTTTTTCAAGGTGATAAACATTCTCGGCCGCTTGTCCTAGAAAACCAGTGCCTTCCATTGCAGCAGGGTTAACAAGCACTGGTGGAATTACAGGAGTAAAGCCAGCTTTGTTGGCAGATGCGATTGCGTAATTAACTAATGCGAATTCAAGCATCGCACCAGCACCTGTTAAATAATAAGAACGAGAACCCGCCACCTTGGCGCCGCGTTCGGTATCAATTGCCCCAAGCAACTTACCTAGTTCGACGTGATCCTTTGGTTCAAAATCAAATGTGCGTGGAGTTCCTACATGTTCGATAACAACAAAATCTGCTTCTGAGCCAATTGGTGCTTCTGGGTCCAAAATGTTTGAAAGTTGCATGATCAATTGCTTTGCTTGTTCTTCTACCTCTGCGCGCTTTGAATCCGCATCTTTAACCGCGGTAGCAAGCTCTTTTGCGTTTTCAAGTAGGGCGGTCTTTTCATCGCCCTTTGCAGCACCAACAGCTTTTGATAAAACATTTTGTTCTG
>CAIXVA010000009.1 GCA_903922745.1 uncultured Actinomycetes bacterium | reverse complement strand
CTGATCCCCAGTGCCAACCAAGTCCTGGCGCTTCAATTGCCTTTGCAAGTGGTGATCCCATCATTACCGCATCGGCGCCACATGCAATTGCTTTTGCAATGTCACCACTGCGACCAACTGCGCCATCTGCAATCACATGAACATGACGCCCACCTGATTCATCAAGGTATTCACGTCGCGCCGATGCAACTTCAGCAACTGCTGATGCCATAGGCACTTCAACGCCCAAAACTTTGCGAGTCGTATGTGTTGCTCCCCCGCCAAATCCAACCAATACTCCTGCAGCACCTGCGCGCATTAAGTGAAGGGCAGCGGTAGATGTTGCAACTCCACCAACAATGACAGGTACATCTAGTTCGTAAATAAACTTCTTGAGGTTGAGCGCTTCATTTTCTGCAGCAACGTGTTCGGCCGAAACAGTTGTTCCGCGGATAACGAAGATGTCTACGCCGGCTGCAATTACAGCTTTGTGGAACTCTGCTGTACGAGCAGGTGAAAGTGATGCTGCAACAGTTACCCCAGAATCGCGGATTTGCTGGATGCGTTCCTTGATTAACTCTGGACGAATTGGTGCGTTGTAAATTTCCTGCATTCGCTTGGTCGCGTGCTTATCTGGCATTGATGCAATTTCACCTAGTGGAATACGTGGATCTTCATATCGTGTCCACAATCCTTCGAGGTTTAACACACCTAGTCCGCCAAGCTTTCCAATGGCAATCGCAGTTTCGGGTGAAACAACTGAGTCCATTGGTGCAGCCATCATTGGAAGTTCAAATTTATACGCATCGATCTGCCAGCCTGTAGAAACATTTTCAGGATCACGTGTGCGACGGCTAGGCACAATTGCAATGTCATCAAATGAATAGGCGGTACGGGCACGCTTTCCAGGTGCGATTTCGATGTTATTCATTAGCGGCCCTTCTTCTGGTAATTGGGAGCATCAGCAACATGTGCCACATCATGTGGATGGCTTTCCTGAAGCCCAGCTGCTGTAATTTGAATTAAGCGACCTTCGCGTCGCAAGGTTTCGATATCTGGTGCCCCTGCATATCCCATGCCTGATCGAAGGCCGCCAACTAGTTGATGAACAACTTCGGCTACCGATCCACGGAATGCAACCTTGCCTTCAATGCCTTCAGGGACAAGTTTGTCTTCAGACAAAACATCGTCCTGCATGTAACGATCCTTTGAATACGACTTTTGTTCTCCACGAGATTGCATAGCGCCCAGTGAGCCCATGCCGCGATACGCCTTGTATTTGACTCCATCGATTTCAATTAGTTCGCCAGGAGCTTCTTCGCATCCTGCAAGAAGTGAACCAAGCATTACTGAGTTTGCTCCGGCAACAAGTGCTTTAACAATGTCACCTGAATACTGCAATCCGCCATCTGCGATTAACGGGATACCAGCTTTGTTGCAAGCCTTTGATGCTTCAAGAATTGCTGTTACTTGTGGAACTCCGACACCTGCAACAACTCGTGTTGTGCAAATAGATCCTGGACCAACGCCAACCTTTACAGCATCGGCGCCGGCATTGATTAGCGCTTGCGCACCTGCACGAGTTGCAACATTGCCACCAATGATTTCGGTGGTTGGAGAAAACTTTTTAATGCGAGCAATCGCATCTAGCACCGCGCGATGGTGACCGTGCGCAGTATCAACTACAACAACATCAACTCCCGCTTCGATTAAAGCTTGCGCGCGAGCGAATCCATCATCGCCAACACCAACGGCGGCTCCTGCAAGTCCAACATTCTTGACTAATTTAACGTGAGTGACTTGAGCTTCAATTGGAAGGTTGCGGTGAATAATTCCGATTCCACCAGCTTTAGCCATTGCAATGGCCAACTCAGATTCTGTAACCGTATCCATCGCTGACGAAACAAGCGGTACTGCAATTGAGATATTGCGTGTTAATTGAGTAATGGTGCTGACTTCAGAAGGAACTACATCTGAGGCATCTGGAAGTAAAAGAACATCGTCATAGGTCAGGCCAAGCATTGCGACCTTATCTGTATCGCTCACGCGGCCCCCTTGTGTTTCTCGAAGGGCAAAGTCTATCGGGGCTTTAGAGCCCTACTGCACGCTCAATTTCATCGCAGGCACGGGTTAAATCAGTAACCACAACAACATCTGAGCACACCGCGTGGTCCCATCCGGGGCCGCCGACAATCACACGAGGTGCTGGACGTATGGCTGGAATATCACGGAAGAATTTCGGATCGCAGTTTTGGCTTAGCTGAGCCCATAGAAATACGGCTGGCGGTGCAACTCGCTTCACCATTGTTTCAATAGCTTCAAATGGGGTACGGGCTCCAAGAAAAAAGGTTTCGATATGTTTTTCAGCAAGCGCTGCGCTAAGTGCATACAAGGCAAGGCAGTGAAGCTCTTCACCGACTGATGCAAGCAGTACTGGACGTGCATTAATTGGGCTTTCAATTGAAGCTACTGTTTCTAAGAGAATTTTCTTTAAAATTTCAGATAGCACGTGTTCGATTTCAATTCCCGAACCGCTAGCTTCCCAATCGTCACCTATCAAAAACAAAAGCGGAACAATGACTTCAGTCCATGATGAAACAATCCCGTGCTGAGCAATGTCGTTACGTAATGCATTAGCTAGCAAGGGCTTATCAAGGGCGTTAGCTGCGCGAAATAGAGTGTCAACTAACTCTTCGCGAACTTCAAAATTATCAACAAGATTTTCAATTGAAATTTCGCCTGTGTGAACCTTGGCTCGTTTTGCCGCATCTGCGGGCGATAGGCCGGTCGTAATCAATCGGCGCATCATTGTTAATCGCGCCAGGTCATTTGGACAGTAACGACGGTGCTCGCCTGCCTCGTGACTAGATGGCCCAAGCCCATACCGGCGATCCCAGGTGCGAAGGGTTGCTGGAGCCACTCCCAATCGGCGGGCGACCGCTGAAACCGTTAAGAGCTCCTCTTCCATGAGCCTATGGTGTCGCTAAGTGTCCCAACT
>CAIXVA010000008.1 GCA_903922745.1 uncultured Actinomycetes bacterium | reverse complement strand
TTTACTTGCCGTCAACCGCAAACTTTCAGTTATCGAGCTCGTTGATTCCTCCATATTTGCCTTAGGGCTAACTACTTTGGGTTCCGCACTCGTTGTTAAACCGGTCCTTCCGCATTTTGACGGTAACGTAACTGAGAGCTTTTTTGCCGTCATGTATCCCATCGCCGACCTAATACTGGTGTGCATTGTGATTGCGACCATTTCAATCCAAGGGTATTCACGACGTGGTCTAACTCTTGGTATTGGGGTAACAACTTTTGCTTTAACTGACTTCTTCTATCTATGGCAACACATCAACGGAAACTATTTAATGGGATCGTTATTGGATATTGGTTGGATTATTGGGCTGTTGTTGATCGCAGAAAGTTTTTGGCAGCCAGGAATCGATATCAAGGCAACCGAGGGAATAAATCCAATATTAATTTCGATCTCTGTTTCACTCAGTGCAACTTTGCTGGCATTAATTGCAATTCGTCCCGATTATTTTCCGCGGTTCATTTTGATTCCCGCCATAGCAACTTTGGCGCTTGCTTTCATGCGGATGGCAATTGCGTTAACACAGGCAAAAAATATTGGACAGGAAAGATTGCTAGCTAGAACAGATGAATTAACAGGATTACCTAACCGGCGTCGCTTAGTTACTGAGATTGATAGCTTCATAGAAAAAGAGGGAGCTTTGCTGCTGCTTGATCTTGATGGGTTTAAGCCAATTAATGACACCCACGGTCATGAAACCGGTGACAAGATCTTGCAGCAAGTTGCCTTGCGGTTTGAACGAGCATTGCCACATGGCGCTTTATTAGCGCGACTTGGCGGAGATGAGTTTGGAGTCCTGTATGAAGGCGGTCATGAAAGCGCCGTTGAAGTTGCTCTGGCGCTACGGGCGACACTTTCCTATCCATTTCATATTAATAACCAAGAGATACAGCTAGATGTCAGCATCGGCGTTGCAAAGAACACTGGTGAAAAAGATCTACTGATTCGAGCAGATAATGCGATGTATAAGGCTAAGCGCGAGGGTCTAGGGGTTTGTCGGCTTTAATTTCTTGCAATCGAGCCAGGGATTCAAGACGTTCTGTTGCATGATCGACAACCCGCTCTGGATATCCCTTGCTGTAACCATCTAGGAACAACCATGGCTCATGAATTTCTGAAGCCGACAGGTGTGCGAGTTCCGGTACGTATTTTCGAATGTAATCACCATTCTCATCAAAGCGCTTGCCTTGTTCGATGGGATTAAAAATTCGGTAATACGGCGAAGCATCCGTGCCACATCCTGCAGTCCACTGCCAGCCATGTGCATTTGATGCCACGTCGTAATCAACTAAATGATCAGCAAAGAATCGTTCCCCAATTTGCCATTCCAGATGCAAATCTTTTACCAAGAATGAAGCAACAACCATGCGGGTTCGATTATGCATCCACCCTTCAACAACTAACTGCCGCATTGCTGCATCTACAAATGGATAGCCCGTTTTTCCGTCACACCAGGCTTTAAAATGTTTACCGGGCTTGTCATATCGCATCTCTTTAAATTTAGGTGCGTAGTAGTCCACATCTGTCATTGGGTTGTTAAAGAGAACATCTGCATAAAACTCTCTCCAAGCAATCTCTTTACGAAAGGTATCGTGTGCTTTGCTTTCTCCAAGGTCTGCAAGAAGTGTTCGTGGATGAATCTCCCCAAACTTCAGATATGTGCTCATCTTTGAAGTGCCATCGATTGCGGCAAGGTTTCGATTTTCATCGTAGCTATCAAGTCCCTTTTTGGTAAAGACTTCAAATCTAGCAAGTGCGGCTTTTTCACCGGCCGCAATAATTTCTACGCCTTCTGGAAATGGAAAATCAGGAAAGTTGCGGTACTTATCTGTTGGTTCAACAATTGTAAATTTCTTAGGGGTAACAGCTGGTGCTCTATATCCATGCGTACGCCAGCCACGATAAAACGGTGTGTACACCTTGTATGGAGTCGCATCACTTGGCTTTAGTACTCGCCCAGGAGTAACTGCGTAAGGACTACCGGTGCGAACTAACTTGATTCCTGATGCTTCAACTCGAGCGTCACGTTCTGCTCCAAATCGTTCATACTCAGCAGAAATGTGAACCTCTTCAACGCCATGCTGTGCGATAAGTTCTTTAAGTATCTCAACTTGATCGCCTTCAATGATGTGCAATCGATTTCCAAGAGATTCGTCTAAAGCTCTTAGAGATTGACCCATGTAAGCCAACAGCTTGTCGCCAGCTTCATCAATTTGCTTCTTATCTAGAATAAAAAGAGGGAGCACTTGTTCAGCAGATTCGATAGCGGCCAACAATGCTGGGTGATCATTGATTCGAAGGTCGCGACGAAACCACATGATTGAAGTTTTCGGCAAAGACATGGGATGATTAAATCATCATGCACGAGATTAAGC
>CAIXVA010000007.1 GCA_903922745.1 uncultured Actinomycetes bacterium | reverse complement strand
TGGAAGGTTGCTGCAACCCTTGATGGCAAGGTGGCAGCAGCTGATGGCACTTCTAAATGGATTACTAATGAAACATCGAGGGCGGATGTGCAGGTACTGCGCCGTCAGGCAGATGCGATTTTGGTGGGCACCAATACTGTTATTACAGATGATCCACATTTAATCCCTCGTGGAGATTTTGCTGGTTTTGGGGCTAATCCAATTCGTGTTGTGTGTGGGGAGCAAGAGTTGCCTGCAGATGCTCAAGTTTTTGATGATGCCGCACAAACAGTTGTTGTGAAATCAAAAGATCTAGATCTCTTGGTAGAAAAACTCAATGAACTAGGCGTTAATCATGTCTTTGTTGAGGCAGGGCCAACTCTAGGCAGTGCGATGTTGGATGGCTGTTTATTGGATGAATTGATTATGTATCAAGCACCATCTCTTCTTGGTACCGGCAAGCACTTCTTTGCCTTTGATTACCCAACGACAATTACTGATCAAATGCGGATGGATCACCTCAGTACCCAGGTGCTAGATGGCGATGTTAAGTCGGTCTATCGGATTAGGAATGGTGAGTGATGTTTACAGGACTCATCGCAGAACTTGGTTCAATTACCGCAATCAAAAAGAGTGAGACATCTGCCATCTTTACGATTAACGCACCTGGGCTGATTTCAGAGATTTCATTAGGGGATTCTGTTGCCGTAAACGGAGTGTGTTTAACCGCCACAGCAATTGAGGGCACAGCTTTTACAGCAGATGTCATGGTTCAAACTCTTTCCTTAACATCTCTTTCACAAATCTTTGTTGGAAGTCCAGTAAATCTTGAACTTGCCGCTCAGTTAAATACCCGCATGGGTGGACACATGGTCCAAGGCCATGTCGATGGTGTTGGCACCGTTGATTCATTAACACCAGGGGATAAATGGGCACAGTTTGATATCTCCGTGCCTGCCGAGTTGAGCAAATACATTGTTAACCAAGGCTCTATTTGCCTAGATGGTATTTCTTTAACTGTTGGTGAAATTAATGATCAGACCAATGTGCTGACAGTGTGGCTCATTCCAGAAACGCTAGAGCGCACCAATCTTTCAACATTGTTGCCAGGGGATCTAATCAATATCGAAGTCGATATTTTTGCAAAGTACGTTGAACGATTATTAGCAAAGGGTGACAAATGAGCGCGTTTGAAGCAGCACTTGCCGCCTATAAAAACGGCGATCTAATCATTGTTACCGATGATGCTGATCGCGAAAATGAGGGCGATCTTATGATTTTGGCTGAAAAAGCTACGGCAGAAAAAGTGGCGTTTATGGTGCGCCACACAACCGGAATTTTGTGTGTTGCTATGACCCAAGAGCGTGCTCGCACATTACATCTGCCACTTATGGTTGAAGAAAACCAAGATTCAAAAAAGACAGCCTTTACTGTCAGCGTTGATTACAAGCCAGGGATAACAACTGGCGTTAGCGCACAAGAGCGTTCTAACACGGTGCGAGCACTTGCAGATTTATCAGCTGTTGCATCCGATTTCATTCGCCCAGGCCATGTCTTTCCGTTGATTGCAGATAACGGGGGATTAGCTGCCCGTGGTGGTCATACAGAAGCTGGTGTTGCACTGTCACAACTCGTTGGCGCACAACCCCTGTGTTTACTTTCTGAAATTGTTAATGATGATGGCTCAATGGCACGTGGACAATCACTTCTCGCCTTTGCCGCAGAGCACTCAATTCCAGTTATTTCTGTGGGTGAATTAAAGGCATATGTGGAAGCCAATCCAGTTGCATCTAAAACAGAGGCACCACAATTTAAGTTTGAATGGGCACAACTTCCACTTCGCACCGGGATGTGGAAAATCGCAACTTTCCCTGGGCTACGTCAAAGAGAGCATGCTGTAATTGCATTTGGCGAAGCCGGAGTAAAACCGATGGTTCGTATTCATAGCGAGTGCTTTACAGGCGATGTTGTTCATTCACAGCGCTGTGATTGCGGCGAACAGTTAGAACAATCAATTAATCTGATTCAGGCACATGGCCATGGATACATCATTTATTTGCGTGATCACGAAGGCCGCGGGATTGGGCTAACAGAGAAAATCAAGGCGTATCAATTACAGGACCAGGGTATGGACACCATCGACGCCAACTTGCATTTGGGCCACGAAATTGATGCGCGTGATTGGAATGATGCAGTTGCAATTGTTAGAGCACTTGGGCTGCAAGATCTGGTGATTTTAACTAACAACCCCAACAAGGTTGCAGCCTTGAAAAATGCAGGTCTTGAAGTAACCCAGCAGCCACTAGTAATAGTCAGCAATAAATTTAATGAAAAGTATCTAGCTACCAAGGAAGAAAAACTTGGTCACACACGAGGAGGCAAATAAATGGCAGGACATGCACCACGTATTGGAATCACGCCCTTGCCGCAGGCAAAGGTTGCGATCATCTCGTCATCGTGGCATCTAGATATTTGCAATGATTTAATTGCTGGCGCCAAGCGTGCATTAGTCGAAGCAAAGGTAGGAACCGTTGAGGTTCAGTTTGTTCCGGGGTCTTTTGAAATTCCACTTGCTGCCCAATATGCATTTGATAAGGGCTTTGATGCTGTTGTTGCACTGGGCTTAGTTTTGAAAGGTGAGACACCTCACTTTGATTATGTCTGCCAAGGCGTGACGCAAGGTGTGATCGATGTTTCGCTTAAGCACGGCAAGCCAATTGGTTATGGCGTATTGATGTGTAATGACCTTGACCAAGCTATTGCCAGATCAGGTGTTGCTGGCAGCAAAGAGGACAAGGGATATGACAGCGCAGTTGCTGCCCTTGAACTTTTGCGTTTGAAGAACGCCTAGATAGACTCGTTCGGTGAGCGTAACTAGCGCAGGAGCAGCCTTTAAGAAGGCGTTAGTTGAAGAAACCCCACTTCAAATTATTGGAACCATTAACGCTAATCACGCCCTGCTTGCCAAGCGCGCTGGTTATCGCGCCATCTATTTATCAGGTGGTGGAGTTGCAGCTGGATCAATGGGAATTCCAGATCTAGGAATTACAACATTAGAAGATGTATTAACTGATGTTCGTCGCATTACTAATGTGTGCGATACACCGCTGCTAGTTGATGCAGACACTGGCTTTGGCGCATCGGCTTTTAACATTGGCCGCACAGTAAAGGATCTGATCAAAGCTGGAGCGGCCGCTATGCATATCGAAGATCAGGTTGGCGCAAAGCGATGTGGTCATCGCCCCAATAAGGAAATTGTTTCTAAAGGTGAAATGGTCGATCGCATCAAGGCAGCGGTCGATGCTCGCACAGATGACAACTTCCAAATCATGGCCCGCACAGATGCGATTGCCAACGAAGGCATTGAATCGGCATTAGATCGTATTCACGCATACATTGAAGCTGGTGCGGATTTGGTTTTCCCAGAAGCAATTGAAAGTTTGGCAGATTACGCCAAGATTTCATCTGCTGTTTCCAAGCCGATCCTGGCAAATATCACTGAATTTGGAAAGACTCCCTTGTTTACTCGTGATGAATTAGCTGCCAATGGCGTGGGAATGATTCTGTATCCATTGTCGGCCTTTAGAGCGATGAACAAGGCGGCAGAAAACGTTTATACGGCTATTCGTCGCGATGGCACACAGGCCGCTGTGATCGACACAATGCAGACACGAGAAGAGTTGTACCAGGCTATTAATTATTATGAGTACGAGAAAGCACTTGACCAAACACTAGGCAAAGACAACGGGTAAAAAATCATGGAAGAAATCAAAGTAAAGAAGTCAGTTGCACTCTCGGGTGTTCCAGCAGGAAACACG
>CAIXVA010000006.1 GCA_903922745.1 uncultured Actinomycetes bacterium | reverse complement strand
GACCTTGACGATCAGGAATTTCATCGTGTGCGCCAGCAAACATCACACGGCTGTAATCACGTGCTGATTTTGCAGTGACTGGCGCTTGTTTTAGCGTCTCTGTAATTACTGAAAATTCATTTGAAGGAAAAACATAAAGACAACGTTCTTGTCCTTTAGTAATAACTAAACCTGCAGCAAGTTCTTCGCGGAATTTCGCGGGAAGTATTAAGCGACCTTTGTCATCAAGACGTGGCTCGTGGGTGCCTAGAAACATTTTCAGCGCCCCCTTCCCCAGGTTCGCTGCGGACTTTCGTGCCCGCTTAATTCCCCACTTTACTCCACTTTTCTCCTTTTTCAACCACCTTTTCCCACTTTCTGCCCCTTTAAGCCCCACTACTCCCCAACGTGGCAGCATGAAAAAAGCCCCTCACATGGAGGGGCTTGAGCGTGATTTACCTACGGATTAATCCTTCTGTCCTCTGCTGTCCCAGCGCTTTTCCATGCGATCGCTGATTGATGAGCGTGAGCGTGGCTTCTTGGAAGCTTTTTGACCTGAACGAGGGGTAAAGCTAGAAATCACACTGATTACTCCACTGAGCGCAATCAGAAATCCAAGGATTCCAATGGGGGTTACCTTTGAAACTAGGCCGCCAAATAATGTGGCAAGGCCCAATAGAACAAGGCCGGCACCGAGCATGATGCGATTTCGAGCTGGCGAAACAGGCACAGCAGAGAGTGCTGAAACAAGGCGTGGATCCTCAGTTAAGAGGGCAGCCTCCATCTCATCAAGTAAGCGCTTTTCGCGATCTGAAAGTGGCACAGGCTCACAATAGAACAGATTGTGTGTGCCCGCTACTCATTTTCTTGATCGTCGCTGGGTTTAATCAAACGTGCAGGTCGTACAGATCCATCTCCAAAACGCTCACGGGCTTTATCCATAGCCCCTTCTGCCTCGCGCCAGCCCTTTTCACGCTCACCCAGCAGCATTTGAACAGGTGCTCCCTCACTTAAATTCTCAAGTGAAACTCCGACTAATCGCAGGCGAGCTCTTTCAATTCGTAGCCCTTGGTACAAACCTTTAACAACTTCATACACATCATGGGTGCCATCAATTGGCAATGGCAATGTCTTTGAACGATTGATCGTTGAGAAATCTCCAAACCTCACCTTGATGCTGATCGTCTTTGCAAACAATCCTTTATCTCGCAACCGAGAAGTTGCGCGCTCGCACAAACGTAAATACTCGCGCAGGATCTCTTCCGGGTTATCTAAATCTGTTGGGAAAGTTTCCGCTGCGCTAATGCTTTTTTCCGCATCTTGTGGGGCAACATCGCGATAATCCCGACCCCAGGCAAGCTCATGCAAGTTCGCACCAGCTGCATCGCCCACTGCCTGAATTAAAGTTGTGCGCGGCAATTTGGCAATATCTTCGATTGTGCGAAGTCCTAATCGTTCCAGCACCTCTGCAGTCTTTGGCCCTACTCCCCACATCGCAGAAATTGGAAGTGGATGCAAAAACTCAAGAATTCGATCACTAGTTATTTCAAGCATTCCATTTGGTTTGCAATGAGTCGATGCAAGCTTTGCAATGAACTTAGAGGGTGCGATGCCAACTGAACAGGTAATGCCTTCTTGAGCTTCTACTTTGGCACGTATCGCGGTTGCAATCTCACGTCCTGTGCCCAGTAATTTCTTCGCACCTGTCACATCAAGAAATGCTTCATCAACAGAGACTGGTTCGACATTGGGTGTGAAGCTTTCAAAGATCTCCATGATGTGGCCAGAGACCTCTTGGTAGCGGGCCATATCAACAGGTAAAAAGATTGCATGTGGTGCTAATCGGCGTGCTTGCCCCACCGGCATTGCAGAGTGAATTCCAAATTTACGAGCTTCATAGTTAGCCGCAGACACAACTCCGCGTGTGCCCATGCCAATAACAACAGCCTTGCCTTTTAACTCAGGGTTATCTTTTTCTGCCACTGATGCGAAAAATGCATCCATATCGACATGCAGAATCGTTGCCTGGGTTGGCTTCTCATCTGTTGTCATATTGCGAGCGTACTTTGTTTGGTGCTCCAACTTTCGTAAGCAGCACGTAAATCCCATGCCCCAGTGGCTCTTATCGATATTCCCCTGGCTCCAGTTCTGCGGGTCACGCCCCTAACAAGTAAAAGCGATGTGGAGTACAAAACATTGGCGTATTCGCCCTGAACATCGGTGAAAAATGTTGAATCACTCAGCCCATATCCATCATCTAACGTTACGAAGATGACACGTTTGCCAGAACGCACCGGTGGTGTCTGCATCGCAACCTTGATACCTGCAACTAATACCGATGATTGTGATCGCTGCTTTAACAAATCACTAGATCGCACAGCACCGATTGCATTAAGAAAGTCGCCATAGAACTCAATCATGTGACGGGACATATCAATACCTAGTCGATCAACTTCATACTTCACACTCTCTGCCGCGCTCATTGCAGGTAAGCCACTACTAATGAGTGCAGGTGGTTCGAAGCCTAAGTTCATTTGCGCGCCAGATACGGCGGCACTAGGTGATTTTTGCAGATCAGAAAAATACAGCAACAGATCTCGGCGATTAACATCAACATGCAGTGCATCAAATGCTCCGGTCAGGATCATGCTTTCAGTAATTGGGGTGCTAGATCCTGATCTGCGCACAAAATCGTTTAGGTCGATGTAGGGACGACCAGCAATAATTGATTGCACCTCCCCATCGCTAATTCCAGCAACAATTGATAAGGCAATACGAATTGCGTTTCCATGATCTTCAACTCTATAAACAGAATCAGATGCGTTCACATCAATCGGTGCGATTGCAATTCCCATTTGTCGTGCTTCATCAACAATTAAGCGCTTGGGATACATGCCAGGGTCATGGGTAAGTACCCCTGCAAGAAATGCTGCAGGGTAATGCGTTTTAAGCCAGGCGGATTGATATGTAGGCAGGGCAAAAGCTGCAGCATGTGCTTTGCAAAAACCAAAGGAAGCAAAGGCGCGCAGTACATCCCAAATCTCATTGATGATTGGTAGTTCATACCCCTTGGCAGTTGCTGCAGGAAAGAACCAATCGCACACCTCCTGTTGACCAACTCGCTCCCCCAACGATCTGCGCTTTTCATCAGCCGTTGCCAAAGAAACCCCAGTCATCGTTG
>CAIXVA010000005.1 GCA_903922745.1 uncultured Actinomycetes bacterium | reverse complement strand
GTGCCTCGCACAGAAGTTGATTTCATGGATTCTTCGCTAACAGTTGGCAAAGCAATTGAATTAGCTGTTGATAAAGCACACTCACGATACCCAGTTGTCCGCGGATCATCTGATGAAGTTGTTGGGTTTATTCACGTCCGCGATTTGCTTGATACATCACTTGCAAGCAAGGGCACCAAGATCGTAGAACTAGCACGAAACATTATGTATTTGCCAGGCACCAAGGGGATTTTGCCTGCTCTGACTGAGATGCGTATGCAAGGTCAGCACCTAGCAATTGTTTTAGATGAATACGGTGGCACTGACGGAATCGTGACCCTTGAGGATCTAGTGGAAGTGCTAGTTGGTGATATTCGTGATGAATATGACGATCATGAGAGCGAGATTTCACTAGAAGGTCATACTGGCGACTTCGAAGTAGATGGCCTGATTTCTATTGAGGATTTACTAGAGCAGACCAAGTTCGATATCCCAGAAGGTCCATATGAGACAGCAAGTGGATTCGTCATGCACTTCTTGGGCCGAATCCCACGTGAGCATGATGTTGTTAACGTCAACGGCATTCGAATCACTGTGTTGACCATGGAAGGTAAACGCGCGGGGCAGTTATTGATCTCTCGATCTGCATAGGTGTGAAAGAATTACAGCTATGACGCAGAAGCGAGTTTTATCTGGCATTCAGCCAACAAGTGACTCCTTCCACCTGGGCAATTACTTAGGCGCTCTTAAGCAATGGGTTGAACTGCAAGAAGGCAATGATGCTTTTTACTGCATCGTTGATTTGCATGCACTAACTGGAGAAATTGAGCCAGCGCTATTTAGAAAGCGCACCTTGGCATCTGCGGCCCAATTAATAGCTCTCGGTATCTCACCTGAAAAATCAACCTTATTTGTGCAGTCCCATGTTGCAGAACACAATCAATTGGGATGGGTGATGGAATGCCTTGCAGGTTTTGGCGAGGCTAGCCGTATGACTCAGTTCAAAGATAAATCTGCAAAAGGCGGCGCAGATACTGCTCGGGTTGGGTTATTTACATATCCAATGCTGCAAGCAGCAGACATTCTTTTGTATCAGGCACATTTTGTTCCGGTTGGTGAAGATCAACGCCAGCACATTGAATTAACTCGTGACCTAGCAACTCGTTTTAATTCACGATTCGGCGAAACCTTTAGATTGCCAGAAGGTTATATTTTGAAGGCTGGAGCAAAGATTTATGACCTGCAAGAGCCAACAGCAAAAATGAGCAAGTCATCTGGTTCTGCCGCAGGTGTTCTAGAACTTATGGATACACCAGAGGCCAATACAAAAAAGATTAAGAGCGCAGCAACTGATGCTGGTCGCGAAGTGAAGTTTGATGAGAAAGAAAAGCCAGGCATTAGTAATTTGCTAACAATTCACTCATCACTTTCTGGCACATCAATTGCAGATCTTGAAAATCAGTTTGAGGGCAAGGGGTATGGCGATTTCAAAGGCGCTGTTGCCGAAGTAGTTGTCGAGTACTTCCGCCCGATTCGAGCAAAGGCGCTGGAGCTTTTAGAGGATGAAAAGCACCTGATAGATCTTCTGCACGAAGGTGCAGACAAAGCCCGCGCTGTGGCCTCTTCAACCCTGCGTGACACCTATAAAAACCTAGGTTTAGTGAAGTAATTAAGCCAGTATCTCAACCCTTAGTTGAGAGTTTTCCAAAACGTTACACCGCTGATACCAAAATGATGGCTCGCTTGTTGAGTTTAATCATGGGTGAGTTATAGGCTCCCAATTACACAAAGCTTCTGTAATTGCCTTTAAAAGCAGCTATTGAAGATCCCCTTGAATCCTTGGAGGAAAATTGAAGAAAGTATTTCGTCTTGTAGCGGTTGTTGCTGCAACTGTTTTGGCAGCAACAGCATTTGTTGCTCCATCAGCAACAGCAGCATCAAAGGTAAAAGTTGGCCTTGCTTATGACATCGGTGGACGTGGCGATAAGTCATTCAACGACTCAGCAGCAGCAGGTCTAGAAGCAGCAAAGAAGAAGTTTGGTGTTACAGCTAAGGAAGTAACAGTTACACAGGGAACAGACTCAGAGCGCGAAGACAAGCTTCGTTTGCTAGCTAAGGCTGGTTACAACCCAATCATCGCTGTTGGTTTCCTATACGCAGGACCAATCAAGAAGGTTGCATCTGATTTCCCAAACACACAGTTCGGAATTATTGATGACGCATCAGTTGATCTACTCAACGTTGCTGGTCTTATTTTCGCTGAAGAGCAGGGTTCATACCTTGCAGGTGTAGCAGCAGCTCTTGCTTCAAAGTCAGGCAAGGTTGGTTACATCGGTGGAGTTCGTATTCCTCTACTACAGAAGTTCGAAGCAGGATTCGTTGCTGGTGTTAAGGCAACAAACAAGAAGGCAACAGTTGACGTTAAGTACGTAACTGAGTTCCCTGATTTCTCTGGTTTCAATGACCCAGCTAAGGCAAAGGTTATTGCTAAGGGAATGATCGATAAGGGCGCAGATGTTATTTACTCAGCAGCTGGTGGTTCAGGTGCGGGTAACTTCGCAGCTGCAACAGATGCTGCAAAGGCTGGCAAGAAGGTTTGGACTATCGGAGTTGACTCTGATCAGTACCTAACAGCTTCAGCAGCTGAGAAGAAGAACATGCTTACATCAATGATTAAGCGTGTAGATACAGCTGTTTACGATGTTATTGCAACATCAGTTGCAGGTTCATCTGTTAACGACGTTATCGACGAAGCAGGTATCTACGGTCGTCGTTACGACCTAGCACTTGGTGGCGTTGGCGTTTCATACACAGGTGGATACATCAACAAGTACAAGGCAGCAATCGATAAGGCAGCTGCTGGAATCAAGTCAGGCAAGATCAAGGTTCCAACAAAGCCATAATCAGCAAATAGTTAAGTGGCATTTGGCCCAACAATGGAGTTAAATCTCCTTGTTGGGCCAAATGTTTTCCCTTGTAAGTATTTAGCCAAAGGAGAGTTTCAGTGTCAGTAGCAGTTGAACTGCGACACATTACTAAGCGCTTTCCAGGCGTAGTAGCAAATAAAGATGTTTCAATGAGAGTTGAAACAGGCACGGTCCACGCCCTTGTCGGTGAAAATGGAGCCGGAAAATCAACTGTAATGAAGATTCTGTACGGAATGCAGCATCCAGATAGTGGCGAGATCTTGGTTAATGGCACAGCTGTTAATTTGAAGAACCCCAACGATGCGATTGAATTAGGAATCGGCATGGTGCATCAGCACTTTATGTTGGCCGATAATTTCACTGTTCTAGAAAATATTATTCTTGGTGCAGAGCCACAACATGGCGTGACTATTGATTTCAAAGCTGCTCGTGCCAAGGTTGCTGAAATGTCTAAGGCCTATGGCCTAGATGTAGATCCAGATATTTTGGTGGAAGAGCTTGGCGTTGGACAACGCCAACGTGTAGAAATTTTGAAGGTTTTGTACCGTGGTGCGAATATTTTGATCTTTGATGAACCAACAGCGGTGCTAGTTCCACAAGAAGTCGATGATCTCTTTGGTGCGCTGCAAGGACTTCGCGCAAAGGGTATGGCGGTTATTTTCATCTCACACAAACTTGATGAAGTTTTACGCGTTGCAGATGATGTAACTGTTGTACGTGCAGGCGAAACTGTTGCCGAGGTAAAAGCAAAAGATGTGACAGCACGTCAATTGGCAGAGCTCATGGTCGGTAGTGAACTTCCGCAGCCAACAACACATGGAGACACCCGTCGCGCCGAAGTTACATTGGCGTTAAAAGATGTTTCGATCCCAACTGCAACAGGCAGCCGTGATCTCATTTCACACGTCAGTTTTAATTTGCACGCTGGTGAGGTGGTTGGAATCGCTGGTGTTGAAGGAAATGGGCAGGCAGAACTTGTCGAAGCGATCATGGGATTGCGCGAGTACACAGGCTCTATCGAGTTCCAGGGCTCAACTATTGATCACATGAGCGTGGCTCATCGACATGATTTAGGTATTGGTTTGATCCCAGAAGACCGTCAACGACAGGCTTTGATGATGAACTCTCCATTGTGGGAGAACAGAGTTTTGGGCCATCAACGAGGTAAGCCAGTTATGCGCGGATTTATTTTAGATAAGAAAGCAACTATCGAAGATACAAAGCGCATTATGGAAGAGTTTGATGTTCGTGCACCAGGACCAATGACAGCTGCTGCCGCTCTATCTGGTGGAAATCAGCAGAAATTTATTGTTGGTCGCGAAATGAGTAAAGCACCGGCTCTTCTGGTTGCATCCCACCCCACACGTGGTGTTGATGTCGGCGCACAAGGTGCAATTTGGGAAGTGCTTCGTGAAGCTCGCACAAAGGGCATGGCAATTGTTTTGATCTCTGCCGACCTAGAAGAGTTGGTTGGAATGTCAGACAGATTGTTAGTGATGTTGCGCGGTGCAATTACAGCCGAACTCGATCCACAAAAAACAACTTTAGAGCAGCTTGGCTCGGCAATGACTGGTGCGGCATGAAAAAGCTATCGCCCCAGAAAATTGCACTTGCACTAGCCGCACCACTTGCAGCTGCAGTTGTTTCAATATTCGTTTCTAGCCTTGCAGTTCTTGCTTCACATAAATCCCCATTCAATGCCTACACAACAATGTGGGAGTTTGGTACCCAAGGCGGATCCCTGATGGAGGTCTTAAATACCGCGACTCCTTATTACATTGCAGCCATTGCTATTGCAGTTACTTTCCGTGCAGGATTATTCAACATCGGTGTTGAAGGACAACTTCGTCTAGGAGCTTTGTTTAGCGCTTACATCGGTGCGATGTTTACTTTGCCACCAGTCCTTCATGTTCTAGCAGTTTTTATTGTTGCTATGACTATTGGTGGAATATGGGCTTCAATCGCTGCATACCTAAAGGTTAAACGTGGAGTAAACGAAGTTATCTCAACAATTATGTTGAATAGCTTGGCTGTCGGAGTTACATCCTTCTTGTTCTCAAAGTACTTTGCTGTTATTACCGAGGGCTCGAACAACCTTGCTACAAAAGAACTTCCAAAGTCAGCGTGGTTCCCTGATTTAGTGCCCCTGCTAACAAAGTTAGGGGTCCCTGAACAACCCGGTGGAAGCGTAAATGGAATGTTGTTGATCGCCATTGCCCTAGGATTTATTTTCTGGTTTGTCGTTAATCGCACACGATTTGGATTCGAACTTCGTGCATCAGGTGCAAATCCGATTGCGGCACGAGTCAGCGGTGTTAATTCAAAGAAAATGACTTTTATTGCTCTTGTTATCTCTGGTGCGATCGCTGGCCTTTCTGGTTTGCCAGCAGTTCTTGGAGAAACTCACTCGTATAACATGGGATTCCGATCAGGTATTGGATTCTCTGCGATCGCAGTTGCACTTCTTGGTCGCAACTCTGCTGGCGGAATGGCATTTAGCGCGCTTCTGTTTGGTTTCCTCGAAGTAAGCTCACGAGCACTTGAGCTTATTGACATTGCTCCTGAAACTTACGTAATTATGCAGGGCTCGATTTTACTTAGCTCTGTGATTGCCTACGAAGTGGTGCGTAGATTCAAATTGACCTTACAAAGTAAAGAACTCGCAAAGGTGGTGTCTGCGTGAAAACTAAAACCACAAAGCTGCTACTTAACGCAACATATTTATTGTTGCTCATTTCAATTATTCGCTTGATTACAGGCGCCACAGATTTAACCAGCGTCGGTACTGCATCCGCGGCGCTCTTGCTTTCTGTGCCAATTATTTTGGCAGGACTTGGCGGACTATTCTCAGAACGAGCAGGAGTAGTAAACATCGGCCTTGAAGGGATGATGATTCTGGGTGCATGGGCGGGCGGTTTTGTCGGCTCAAAGCACGGTCCATGGCTTGGACTGATTGCAGCTGTTGTATTTGGTGCGGTCGGAGCGCTGTTACATGCAATTGCAACAATTTCATTTGGAGTTGACCACGTTGTATCAGGTGTTGCAATCAACATTATGGCAGCCGGCTTAGTTCGCTACCTTTCTACAATTTTGTACCAGGGTGGTTCATGGCCTGGACCTTCGCAGTCCCCGGATGTAAAGGGAATTTCACTTAACGGCTTACCCGTACTTTCTGGTGGCCATTACTTTGGATGGCAGAGCCCAGATTTATTGACCCCTATCGCTGAAAAACACTGGTTTTTGGTCTCTGATCTGATCGGAATCATTCGAGGAATCACTGGTGATCTTTCATATGTCACCCTTGTTGCAGTTTTATTTATCCCGTTGTCCTTCTTTATTTTATGGAAGACATCATTTGGTTTGCGTCTGCGCAGTGCAGGTGAAGCACCAGTAGCGGCTGAATCACTTGGCGTAAATGTTTATGCGATGAAGTATGCGGGTGTTTTGATTTCAGGTGGCCTTGCAGGACTTGGAGGTGGCTTCTTAGCAATTGTTGCCGCTAACCACTACCAAGAAAACCAGGTAGCAGGTCGCGGATACATTGGACTTGCCGCATTATTATTTGGTAACTATCGCCCGGGTGGAATTTTGGCTGGTGCTGCGTTGTTTGGTTTCGCAGATGCATTACAGCTTCGAGATTCTGCATCAATTCATGCACTGATCTTGTTAATCGTAGCGATCCTTGCTTACTTAGTCTTCCGAGATGTAAAGCGTGGAAAGATGTTAAGTGCATCTATCAGCGCTGTCATGGCTGGTGCATCTGTCTGGTTCTTCTTTGCAGTACAGGAGCTACCGGGTCAGCTTGTAACAATGACTCCGTATATTGCAACACTTCTTGTTATGTCACTCGCATCTCAACGATTGCGAATGCCAGCAGCAGATGGAATGCCTTATCGTCGCGGAGGATTGCGATGACCCAAATTAATTGGGAGCAGATCCACCAGGAAGCTATTGGCGCTATGAAGAATGCCTATGCTCCATATTCAAAGTTTCCAGTCGGTGTTGCAGCACTTGTTAGCGATGGTCGTATAGCAACAGGTTGCAATGTTGAAAACGCCAGCTATGGAGTTGGCCTTTGTGCTGAGTGCGGATTGGTTTCTAATCTGATTTCTACAGGTGGCGGACGATTAATCGCTGTTGTGTGTGTTGATGGACAGGGAAATTACTTGGCTCCATGTGGTCGTTGTCGCCAATTGTTATTTGAACACGGCGGCCCAGAAGCATTACTCATGACAGATGATGGACCACAAAAGATGTCTGCGATGTTGCCTTGGGCTTTTGGCCCCGATGATCTCGACCGCAACGAGCGCTAAGTGATCGAAGCCTTCTCCGCCGCTGAAATCATTGCGGCAAAGCGTGATCATCATTCATTAACTGATCCACAGATCGACTGGGTTATCGACGCCTACACACGAGGCGCAGTTGCTGATGAACAAATGTCGGCGTTATTGATGGCAATTCTGCTTAACGGAATGGAAAATCGTGAGATCTCACGATGGACAGATGCAATGATCAATAGCGGTGAGCGCATGAATTGGTCTGCTTTGTCACGCCCTACAGTTGATAAGCATTCAACTGGTGGCGTTGGTGACAAAATTACTCTGCCGTTGGCACCGTTAGTTGCAGCATGTGGTGCTGCGATTCCACAATTATCAGGTCGCGGACTTGGTCACACAGGTGGCACTTTAGATAAGTTGGAATCTATTCCTGGTTGGCGCGCATCACTATCCAATGAAGAGATGTTAAAAGTGTTGCAAGATTGTGGCGCAGTAATTTGCGCTGCTGGTGCTGGCTTAGCCCCGGCTGATAAGAAGTTGTATGCATTGCGCGATGTGACAGCAACCGTCGAAGCGATCCCGCTGATTGCATCATCGATTATGAGCAAGAAAATTGCCGAAGGAACAAGCGCGCTTGTTTTGGATGTTAAAACTGGTGCTGGAGCATTTATGAGCGACCCAGAGAAGGCAAAAGAGTTGGCTCATGTAATGGTTGGGCTCGGAAAGCGTGCTGGCGTAAACACCGTGGCACTTGTAACCGCGATGGATGTGCCATTGGGATTAACCGCTGGTAACGCTTTAGAAGTTCGCGAATCTGTTGAAGTTCTTGCTGGCGGGGGTCCATCTGACATTGTCGAGCTAACAGTTTTGCTTGCGCGCGAAATGCTAGAACTTGTAGGAATTAAAGATGCAGATCCTGCTGCGGCATTAAAAAATGGAAAAGCTATGGATGTATGGCGTCACATGATTTCTGCACAAGGCGGAGATCCAGATGCAAAGCTTCCAGTTGCGAAAGAAAATACCGTTGTTACCGCAGATCGCGACGGAACTATTCTTTCAATGGATGCAATGAAGGTTGGAATAGCTGCGTGGCGTTTAGGTGCAGGGCGTTCTCGCCAGGGCGAAGCGGTTCAGGCAGGAGCTGGAATCGAAATTCATGCCAAGCCAGGTGAGTCAGTGAGGGCAGGATCGCCTCTTTATACGCTCCACACAGACACCCCAGCCGCCTTTGCTAGAGCGTTGGAGTCACTGGAGAACTCTGTAACCATTGGAGCAGTACCTGCCGGCGGCATTGATCGCCTGCCGTTAGTAATTGAACGCATTGTTGATTAAGGGGCACAGAAAATGTCGATGAACAGTATTCCTACAAAGGATCAGATCAAAGTAGTACCTAAGGTATTGCTGCATGATCACCTCGATGGTGGGCTGCGACCACAAACTATTATTGAGATCGCTCAAGAAATTGGTTACACAGCACTTCCTACTCATGATGCCGCAGAGCTTGCAACATGGTTCCGCGAAAGCTGTGATTCAGGATCATTAGTTCGATACCTGGAGACTTTTTCTCACACCATCGCAGTAATGCAACGTCGCGAAGACATCATCCGTGTTGCTCGTGAATGTGCATTAGATCTTGCACGAGATGGTGTTGTTTATGCCGAGGTTCGCGGTGCACCTGAATTGTTCACCGAAAAAGGTCTAACGATGGCTGATGTTGTTGAGGCGACAGTTGAAGGATATGAAATTGGAATGAAAGAGGCGGCAGCAGAGGGTCATCCAATTGTTGTGCGTTCTTTACTGTGTGGAATGCGCCAAAACAAAAAATCACAAGAAGTTGCCGAGCTAGTAGTTAAGTACCGCGAAATGGGGGTAGTTGGATTTGATATCGCTGGTCCTGAAGATGGTTTCCCGCCGTCTGATCAAAAAGATACTTTTGATTATCTTCGTAAAGAAGATGCCCATTTTACTATCCATGCTGGTGAAGCGTATGGAATCCCGTCCATCTGGGAAGCCATCCAACTCTGCGGAGCCGAAAGACTAGGTCACGGTGTTCGAATCATCGATGACATTGATTTTTCTGGTGCAGAGCCAAAGCTAGGTCGACTTGCTTCATACGTTCGTGATCGTCGCATTCCGCTAGAGCTATGTCCAACATCAAACCTACAAACAGGTGCAGCGGCAAGTTATGCCGAACATCCAATTGGGGTATTAGCAAAGCTGCGTTTTCGAATCACGCTGAATACCGATAACCGTTTGATGAGCCAAACATCTATGTCTTTTGAGATGGAAGAGGCGGTCAAG
>CAIXVA010000004.1 GCA_903922745.1 uncultured Actinomycetes bacterium | reverse complement strand
GGCATCACAGATGTTTTGACTAAGTCACTTGGATCTAACAATGCAATCAACATGGTTCACGCAACCGTTGCTGCATTGAAGATGCTAGAAAGCCCAGCACAAATTGCTGCGCGACGTGGTCGTCCATTAGAAGATGTTGCACCTGCAGCAATTATCCGCGCTTCACAGATCACGGTAGGTGCCTAATGCCACGTTTAAAAGTAACTCAGATTCGCTCAAAGGTTGGAAACAAGCCAGAGCAGCGCGACACACTTCGTTCATTGGGCCTAAAGCGCATTAACGATGTTGTTGTTAAAGAAGATCGTCCAGAAATTCGTGGCATGGTGTACGCCGTTCGCCACCTAATCACAGTTGAGGAGGTCGAATAAAGATGACTTTAAAACTTCATCATCTTCGTCCAGCTCCAGGTGCTAAGAAAGCTAAAACTCGTAAGGGTCGCGGTGAAGCATCAAAGGGTAAGACCGCAGGTCGCGGTGGTAAGGGAACACGCGCTCGTAACACAGTTCGTGCAGGTTTCGAAGGTGGTCAGCTACCTCTCGTAATGCGCTTGCCTAAGCTTCGCGGTTTCAAGAATCCAGCACGTGTTGAGTACCAAGCTGTCAATGTTTCAACAATTAACGCGCTATTCCCTAAGGGTGGCGATGTAACTGTTGCAGATTTGATCGCAAAGGGTGCTGTTCGCGACAGTTTGCCTGTAAAGGTGCTTGGAAATGGCGATATTGATGTGAAGGTGAGTGTTACTGCACACGCATTCTCATCATCTGCTGTAGACAAGATCACTGCAGCAGGCGGCAAGACCAACGTTCTTTAATATTTAGCACTCGATAGGGAAAGAGGAGAAGATCAATGCTTTCAGCATTTGGCATGGCCTTTAAGACACCAGAGCTTCGAAAGAAGATCTTCTTCACTCTCTCAATCATGGCTTTGTTCCGTTTTGGTTCAGTTGTTCCAACACCGGGTGTTTCTTATGGAAATGTTCAAGAGTGTTTAAAGACTGTTCAATCTGGTGGATTGTTTGGCTTGATTAACCTATTTAGCGGTGGAGCGCTTATTAAGCTCTCTGTTTTTGCTCTGGGAATCATGCCTTACATCACCAGCTCAATCATCATTCAACTTCTTACAGTGGTAATTCCACGTTTCGAAGTTTTGAAAAATGAGGGACAGTCCGGAACAGCCAAGTTAACTCAGTACACACGTTACTTAACAATTGGTTTAGCAATCTTGCAATCAACTGGTTTGATCGCAGTTGCTCGTACACCTGGCCGCTTGATTTCAGGATGTTCCCTAGCAATCATTCCTGACACATCATGGCAGCGCATCGTTACGATGATCTTTGTTATGACTGCAGGAACATCTGTAATCATGTGGCTTGGTGAATTAATCACTGACCGCGGTGTTGGTAACGGTATGTCAATCTTGATCTTTACATCGATTGCAGCAGGATTCCCAAGTCAGTTGTGGTCAATCAAGTTACAAAAGGGATTGTTCGCATTCCTCTTTGTGATGGTTGTCGGAATCATGGTTGTTGCAGCGGTTGTGTTTGTTGAGCAAGCTCAACGACGAATTCCTGTGCAGTATGCAAAGCGCATGGTGGGACGTCAGGCATACGGCGGAACAAGCACGTATATTCCAATCAAGGTGAACCAGGCTGGTGTTATTCCAGTAATTTTCGCATCATCATTGCTCTACATTCCTTCGTTGATTGTGAACTTCACAAATAGCAAGGCTGCTTGGGCAGTTTGGATTAGCCGTAACTTTGTAAAGGGTGATCACCCAATTTATATCGCTTCATATGCGTTACTCATTATTTTCTTTACTTACTTCTATGTTGCAATCACATTTAATCCAGATGAGGTTGCAGATAACATGAAGAAGTACGGTGGATTCGTTCCAGGTATCCGTGCCGGAAAGCCAACATCTGAGTACTTACAGTATGTACTTTCACGCATTACAGCTCCAGGTTCTTTGTACTTGGCACTGGTTGCAGTAATTCCGATTGCCGCACTTGTTCTCTTTGGCGCTTCACAGAACTTCCCATTTGGTGGAACAGCGATCTTGATCGTTGTTGGTGTTGGCCTTGATACTGCAAAGCAAATCGAGTCTCAGCTACAGCAGCGCTCATACGAGGGATTCCTTAAGTAAATGCGTTGCGTCCTGGTAGGTCCACCAGGTGCCGGTAAGGGAACACAAGCTCAATTCCTTGCAGCGCACTATTCAATTCCACATATTTCTACGGGAGATATTTTCCGTGCGAATTTAAAAGCTGGGACTGAATTAGGGATTCAAGCAAAAGGCTTTATGGATCGCGGAGAACTTGTTCCAGATTCAGTCACAAATGACATGGTGAAAGATCGCCTGACACATGATGATGCAGCCAATGGCTTTCTTCTCGATGGTTTCCCTCGAAATGTCGCTCAAGCCGAAGTTCTTCGTGCAATTTTGGCTGAGAAAAAGACACCACTGCACGCAGTTCTAGAGTTTACACTTGCTGATGAAGAAATCATCGCGCGCTTGCTTCAACGTGCAGAGATTGAAAAACGCGAAGATGATAAGGAAGATGTAATTAAGCGCCGCCTTGAAGTCTATGCAGAGCAAACAGCTCCAATCATCTCTTTCTACCGCAACGAAGGACTTTTGATTTCCATTAGTGCTGTTGGAAATGTTGCTGACATTACAGCGAATGCAATTTCGGCCCTAAGCCGCGTCGCACAGTAAGTTTTCAATAATGGCAATTCAAATCAAAACTGAAGAACAGCTAAAGACCATGCGCAAAGCTGGTTTAGTGGTTGCTGAAATTCATAAAGCAATTCGCGACGTTGTTAAGCCAGGCATGATGACTAGCGCGCTAGATGCGGTTGCCGAAGCTGTTACTAAGCGACATGGAGCAACCTCCAACTTCAAGGGATATCACGGCTTTCCAGCAACAATCTGCGTTTCAATTAATGATGAAATTGTTCACGGAATTCCTGGTGATCGCGTCATTAATGATGGTGATGTTGTATCTGTCGATTGTGGTGCGATCATTGAAGGTTGGCATGGAGATGCTGCCTTTTCAGTTGGTGTAGGAACTATCGACCCTGAAGATCAAAAGATGATGGATGTCTGTGAAGAATCAATGTGGCGGGGGATTGCAGCCGGCAAGAATGGTGCAAAGCTTTCCGATATTGGCCATGCAATTGAGGAGTACACGAAATCTCAAGGCGCATATGGAATTTTGCAAGAGTACGGCGGACATGGAATTGGCACTGAGATGCACCAAGAGCCACATGTTCTAAATTTTGGAAAGCCTGGCAACGGTCCAGTGATTGTTCCTGGATTTGCGTTGGCAATTGAGCCCATGATTACTCGTGGATCGGCTCGGACCAAAGTTTTGGCAGATGATTGGACAGTTGTCTCTGCAGATAAGTCGCGTGGCTCACACTTTGAGCACACCTACGCGGTAATGCCCGATGGAAAACCTTTTGTTTTAACAGCATTTGATGGTGGACTCAATCAATTAAATCGCCTTGGCATAGAGATCTCGACTCTGCTGCAGTAAACCTTAATTTGTTATCGTTTTGATACCCCGAAATGCTTACTTATTGCTGAGAAATCTAATACTTTCTACCCATCCCTCACCCTCGAGGGCAAGAAACTATGGAGAACTCATCGATGAGAAAAACTTCTTTTATTCGCTTCGCTGTTGCGGCAACTGCAGTTGCTGTTTTCGCGGGCACAACACTTCCAGCAAACGCTGCAGTTAAGCCAGCTGATAAGGCTTCAATCGGAGACGATTGCACAGCAGCTTCAGCAGCAGCAAACAAAGTTGCTAAGGGTCGCGGTGTTGATGGTTCAGATTTAACATGTCTTGTTGTTACCACTGGTTCTTACAAGGGCTCAACAAAGTGGTGGTACAAAGATGTTAAGCCACTAAAGAATATTGATTGGACAATTCCAGCAAACCCAGGTGGTTACTCACTGACTGCTGATGCAATCACAGATTCCCTTAAGGCTGAAGGCTTACTGACTGCAACAACATCTGTTTTCAAGCCAGGTGCTGGTGGAGCTGTTGGGCTTGGAGCTTTCCAAGAAATTAAGGGCAAGCCAGAAGCTGCAATGGTTACTGGTATTGCTATGACTGGTGGACTTTATTCCAACAAGTCAAAGCTAAATCTTTTGGATTCAACTCCAATTGCAAAGATTCTTCGCGAATATGATGGAATTGTTGTTCCAGCATCTTCTAAGTACCGCACTCTAAATCAACTGATGGATGATCTAAAGGCAAAGCCAAACGGAGTTGCAATTGCTGGCGGTAGCAAGGGTGGAATCGATCACCAGGTAATTGGTTTGCTTGCACAAAAGGCATCAATTGACCCAACTAAGTTGAACTATGTTGTGTTTTCAGGTGGACCAGAAGTTATTACTTCACTCCTCAGCAACTCAACTCAGGTTGGTGTCTCAGGCGCACTTGATTTCGCACCATATGTTGCATCAGGCAAGCTTCGCTACCTTGGTGTTTCATCTGCAAAGCCATTAGCTGGTATCAAAGCTAAGACATTCGTTTCACAAGGTTATGACCTTGTATACGGAAACTGGCGTGGAATCATGGCCCCAGCTGATCTTTCTGCTGCTGATCGCCTTAATTTCATCAAGGTAATTGACATCATGCACGCATCACCAGCATGGGCAGCACAGCTAAAAAAGAACAGCTGGGATAACGAGTTCGTTGCAGGAAACGCGTTCAAGGCATTCCTTGAGAAGCACATTCCTGAAATCAACACAGTTATGAAGGGTCTTGGAATCTAATTTGATTCTTGACAAAGTTACTAAGCACGGAAAGAGTGAGCTGGCATTTGCCGGCTCACTCTTCCTGCTTGGCATTTTCGTGGCGTGGGATACCTCGAAGATGGATATACCCCAAGGTTCTTCAATTGTTAGTCCTCAAACTTTCCCGTATATGGTCGCAGCTTTTACATCATTAGTTGGGCTTGTATTAATTCTCGATGTTCTTCGTGGAAATCATGGAACACCTGATGGTGATGAACCAGGGGATCCACTTATTCCAGTTAACTATGAAACCTTATTAATTGTCGCAGCAGCCATAGGGTTGCACGTAATTTTGCTCGAGACCGCCGGCTACATAATTGCCGCAACTACTTGTTTTCTTGGTGTTGCGTACGGCTTTGGTTCTCGCAAAATTTTAAAGGATTTTTTCGTTAGTTTAGCTTTTGCAATAATTGTGTATTTCTCATTTACAAAAGGTTTAAATATTAACTTGCCTTCAGGCGTCTTTGAGGGGATGTTTGGAAATGGGTAATAGCTTTGCAATGCTGATGGATGGTTTCCAAACCGCTTTCACCCCAACAAACTTGATGTTTGGATTGCTTGGTACATTTCTTGGAACTCTTGTTGGTGTTTTGCCAGGAATCGGACCAGCGTTAGCAATTGGTCTATTGCTTCCAATCTGTTTAACAGTTAATCCAACGTCTGCGTTGATTATGTTTGCCGCGATTTATTATGGCGCGATGTATGGCGGCTCAACAACCTCAATTTTGCTTAATACACCCGGTGAAAGTGGATCGGTTATTACAGCACTAGAAGGCAACAAAATGGCAAAAGCTGGCCGTGCTGGCGCCGCCCTTGCCACAGCTGCAATTGGATCATTCGTTGCAGGCACAATAGCCACACTACTTTTGGCCTTTGGCGCACCTGCAATGGCAGATATTGCGCTCACAATTCAACCAGCGGGCTACCTTTCCTTGATCATTTTGGCATTTACAACCGTTGGCACATTGCTTGGCGCTTCTAGAGTTCGTGGTTTAGTGGCGTTGTCTGTGGGGCTAGTAATTGGTCTTGTCGGTGCCGACCTTCAATCAGGTGCATTACGTCTGACTTTTGGCAACATGGCTGCAATTGATGGAATCGAAACTGTCACAGTTATTGTTGCAATTTTTGCATTAGGTGAAGCTCTTTACCTAGCAAGTCGACATCAATTTTTTAATACTGAAGTCATTAAGATGGATGGAAAAGCCTGGATGACCAAGGAAGATTTCAAGCGCTCTTGGAAGCCTTGGCTGCGTGGAACGGCAATTGGTTTTCCTTTAGGAGTTATTCCAGCAGGTGGATCTGAAGTTCCAACTTTCCTTTCATATGGTGTTGAAAAAGCTTTATCAAAAAATAAAGATGAGTTTGGAAAAGGTGCAATCGAAGGTGTTGCCGGACCAGAGGCTGCCAATAATGCAAATGCAGCTGGAGTTTTGGTTCCAATGCTCGCTCTCGGATTACCAACATCTGCTACTGCAGCGGTGGTACTCGTTGCTTTCCAATCATTTAATATTCAGCCGGGTCCAATGCTGTTTCAGACAAATCCTGAAATTGTATGGGGTTTAATCGCTTCACTGTTTATCGGAAATACATTGTTATTGGTGCTTAATCTTCCGCTGATTCGTTTCTGGGTACTTCTGCTAAAGATTCCAACCCATTATTTATACGCCGGAATTACTACCTTTGCCTTGCTTGGTGCGTACGCCCTAAATAATTCAACATTTGATTTACAGGTCGCACTTGTCATTGGCGTACTTGGGTTCTTATTCCGCCGCTTCGGAGTTCCGATTACTCCACTAATTATTGGTGCAATTCTTGGACCTCTGGCTGAATTACAATTCAAGAGAGCTTTGCAAATCAGTCAAGGAGATTGGCACATCCTTATTGCTGGAGGCTTCCCAAAGTTCATCTATAGCTTGCTTTTGCTGGTCATTATTGCGCCGCTTGTATGGAACTTTAAGAAAAAGTTTGCAAACAAAAAGTAAATGAGCGCCGAAAAGCTTTTGCCCTGGGCTAAGCCGCTTCTGCTTTCTTCAACTCTGACCCAAGCAACTATTTACGTTCTACGCCCGATGATTACGTATCGTGCGATCGAACTAGATGCGAATGCTGCTCAAATTGGATTAATCGCTGCTCTATATGCTCTTTTTCCGGTTTTACTTGCACTGCAATTTGGCTCGTGGGTTGGCAAAGTAGGTGAAGCTAAGTTTGTAATTTATGGAACTCTTGCCATGTTGGCTACTTCGGCGGCTCTGATATTTTCTAATTCACTTGTAACTTTGGGGATTGCAACCGCAGCTGCTGGCTTGGCGCATTTAGCGTGCATGGTTGGCGGTCAATCAATGGTTGCACTGCGGGCACCACGCCAAAGTTATGATCGATACTTTGGCTTCTACACCTTTAGTGCATCTGTCGGACACATGCTTGGACCAATCATCGCTTCCGTCGTTGCTGGTTCTAACGGAACATTGCCGAAATCAACATCAAATGCTTTCTTACTTGGTGTTGTGCTTACGATTATTGCTCTTGTTCCAGTCATTAGATGGCGCAATGAAAAGCCCACGGTTGAAGGAAAAGAAAACTCTGAAGGCACATTTAGGGCAGCGGTAAAGCTTGTGAAACGTCCTGGGATCATGGCTGCTATCTATATCTCTCTTGCAATTTCATCTGTTGCAGATGTGCTGGTGGTTTTCTTGCCCTTGTTTGGAACAGAAAATAACTTTTCACCATATGCGATCGGTGCAATCCTGGCGATCCGCGCTGGCACAACAATGTTGTCACGATTGTTTCTAGGAAGATTAAGCAATCGCTTTAGTACATTCCAATTGCTGTGGTGGAGCACGATAATTTCAGTACTTTGCTGTGTTGCGATGGCATTTGCCCACACACCAATCACGCTGGGCGCTATTGTTTTTGTTGCAGGATTTTCT
>CAIXVA010000003.1 GCA_903922745.1 uncultured Actinomycetes bacterium | reverse complement strand
CTTAACCCATGGCTTGGACTTTAGGCCTTTTTCTACAGCTTTCTTAGCAAGAAGTGCCGCACCGATCATCACAGATGGGTTAGATGTATTTGTACATGAAGTAATCGATGCAATTACAACATCGCCATTTTTCACACGAGTTGATCCCGCTGTTACTTCACCTTTTGCAGTCTTGTCGGTGTAGTACGTAGGAAGTATTGTTGAAAACGCGCTCTTTGAATCACTCAGAGAAATGCGATCCTGTGGACGCTTTGGACCTGAAATAGAGGGAACAACTGTTGAAAGATCTAGTTCTACGACCTGTGAGAAACGTGGTTCAACTGATGTGTCATGCCACATTCCCTGCTTCTTCGCATACTGTTCAACTAATGCGACCTGATCATCACTGCGGCCTGTTAGACGCAGGTAACGAAGAGTTTCTTCATCGATTGGGAAAATTGCACATGTTGAACCATATTCAGGGCTCATGTTTCCAATTGTTGTTCGGTTAGCCATAGGAACTGTTGTAACTCCTGGGCCAAAGAACTCCACAAACTTTCCAACAACGCCGACTTTTCGCAAAATTTCAGTAATGGTCAACGCCATATCGGTTGCGGTTGTGCCTAGTGGCAAAGCACCAGTCAACTTGAAGCCCACAACGCGAGGAATTAACATCGAAACTGGCTGACCTAACAACGCTGCTTCTGCCTCGATGCCACCAACGCCCCAGCCAAGGACACCAAGTCCGTTAACCATAGTTGTGTGTGAATCTGTACCCACAACAGTGTCAGGGTAGGCGCGAAGTGTGCCGTTAACAGTGCGAGTCATAACAACGCGCGCCAAATATTCAATGTTTACCTGGTGCACGATTCCTGTTCCAGGCGGAACGACTTTGAACTCATCAAATGCGCTTTGCCCCCAACGCAAGAAACGGTAACGCTCTTGGTTTCGCTCATATTCGATATCGGTGTTTTGTTCGAATGAATCCTTGCTTCCAAACTTATCTGCGATAACAGAGTGATCGATGACGAGCTCGGCTGGTGCCAGAGGGTTTACCTTTGAAGCATCTCCCCCTAGTTCGACAATCGCCTCGCGCATCGTTGCAAGATCTACAACACAAGGAACGCCGGTGAAGTCCTGCATAACAACGCGTGCAGGTGTGAATTGAATTTCAGTATCTGGCTCAACGGATGGATCCCACGCGGCAAGTGCCTTGATGTGATCGGCTGTGATGTTGGCGCCATCCTCGGTACGCAATAAATTCTCTAGAAGAACCTTGAGGCTAAATGGAAGGTTAGAAGCACCGTCAATTGAGGAGATATCAAAAATCTCGAAACTCTTGCCCGCAACATCTAGATTCTTTTTTGCGTTGAAAGAGTTTTTACTCATTATTTGCCTTTCGTAGAAGCCTTTAGAGTGCTGAAGATACCTCAGCGCGCGTATACAGAGCAACACATTCGATGTGATGTGTCATTGGAAAGAGATCAAAAGCACGTACTTTTACGAGTGAATAACTGTGATCTGCAAGATAGGCGGTGTCTCTGGCCAATGCAGCAGGGTCACATGCCACATACACAATTGCACGTGGCGCCAATCTCGCTATATGAGCAACTGCTTCCTTCCCTGCTCCATCTCGAGGTGGATCTAAAACAACTACATCTGCTGCCGTAATTCTTGGCATTAACTTTGCAACATCACCAGTTGCAATTGTCATATTTGAATAAGCAGCAAAATTACGAGCCGCATCAGCTGTGGCAACTTTGCTACCTTCAATGAGATCTACATGTCCTGTTGGACCAACGGCATCAATAATCGCGGCTGAAAACAACCCCACTCCTCCATAAAGATCTAAAACATGTTCGCCCGTTTTTAACTGTGCAAAATCAAGTACAGCTTGTGTTAATACTTCTGGTGCTTTTTTGTGACTCTGCCAAAATGATTCTTGACTTACTTCTAACGATCTACCCACAACATTTTCATGAAGTACCGGTGGGCCTTCAGTTAAT
>CAIXVA010000002.1 GCA_903922745.1 uncultured Actinomycetes bacterium | reverse complement strand
TGCAGAAGTAATTTACACAGCGCAACGCGGCGCTTTTCTCCACCAGATAACACTGAAACATCTGCATCAGGTGGTGGGCAACGAAGTGCATCCATTGCTTGTTCTAACTGAGAATCAAGCTCCCAGGCATTGCGGTGATCGAGTTGCTCCTGCAGATTTCCCATCTCAGCCAACAAAGTGTCGTAATCTGCATCTGGATTTGCCATCTCGGCGCTGATTTCATCAAAGCGCGCAAGCATTGCAACAGTTTCAGCTACGCCTTCTTTTACGTTATCAATAACATTTTTTGTCTCATCAAGGTGAGGCTCTTGCAGCAAGATGCCGACTGTGTAGCCAGGGGTTAAGTAGGCCTCACCATTTGATGGCTGCTGTAATCCGGCCATGATCTGCAGAACAGTTGACTTACCAGCACCGTTAGGACCAACAACGCCGATCTTGGCGCCTGGATAAAACATAATCGTGACGTCATCAAGGATGACCTTGTCACCGTGCGCTTTACGCGCCTTCTTCATCGTATAAATGAACTCAGCCATGGAATGAAACCTTAGTGGTAGTGGCGGGTAGACTATGCATTACGACCCTCCTACAAGCGCCTGTAGCTCAGTCGGATAGAGCACCCGCCTTCTAAGCGGGTTGTCGCAGGTTCGATTCCTGCCAGGCGCGCAGTGACTTTTCTAGAAGTAATTCAGTCTCTTAATTAAATGGGAAAAGAAAAACGGCCGGGATATACCCGGCCGTTTCCCACCCTCGTTCTTTGAACTATTACTTACCGAGCTTTGCTAGCTGACGCTGGAAAGCAATCGCGAAAGCGTTAGTTGATGAGTACGCACCAAAGCCTAGGCTTGGATTGTCCTTTGCACAGTTGGTTGACAAGTAGTTAAGAGTCTTCTTAATACCTGCAGCCTTTGTAGCATCACCGTAGTTTGTCAATGCAAGTGCATATGTTGTTGCTGTGAATGGGTACGCAGCTGCTTCTTTAGTTGCGTAATCAAATGTCACAGTTCCGTCATCCTTCACAGTTGCCTTTGCAGCTGCAGCCATTGCTGAGTCGCTTGAAGGAACAATTGCGTTACCTGCCTTGTTAATTACGCTTGTAATTGCAAGGTTGTATGGAGCTGCAGCGAAACCAACTTCTGCGTATGTGATTGAGTAAGGAGTTGCCTTAACACCGTTTGCAACATCTCCTGAACCCGCAGCGCCACGGAAGTGAACTGGATCGCTTGTAAGAGTTCCTGGGAACACTGTTGCGAATCCATCAGCAGCAGGCTTTGTCCAGATTTCTGGGTACAAGTTGTTGAATGCGCGTGCCAGGTTGTTTGTAGTACCTGAGTTAGTTGAACGGTAGAAAACAGTGATCGCCTTGTCTGGAAGTGTGCGGTGGTTCTGTACAACCTGTGTACGAAGAACAACAGGTGCACCCTTTGCATCCTTAACAATTTGGCCATCCTTCTTCTTGTAAATGATCACATTTGAAGCACTGTTGTTTTCAGCAACGATAGCTGAATCGTTCCAACGTGTAATCTTTCCAGCGAAAATCTTTGCAAGAGTTTCTGTTGAAAGTGTAAGTGGCTTGTTTGATCCACCTAGGTTTGTCAAGATCGCTACTGGCCATACGAATGCTGGCAAGTGAATTTCATTTGCGATTAATTCAGTTGTTACAACTGAGTCAGAGAATGCGAAATCCATAGTTCCGTTTTGGATACCAGTCTTACCTGAACCTGAGCCAGTACCGTTGTATGGAAAGTCATCGCCAGTAGCAGCCTGGTAAGCGACCTTACATGCAGCCATCAAACCGTTAACTGATGATGCGCCGCCAGCTTTCCAAGTTGTTGCGCTCGCGAATGGAGCAAAGATTACTGAAAGTGAAACTGCAGCTACTGCAGCAACTTTCAAAACACGTGAGTTTTTCATGTCGACCTTTCGGATGTAGGAATTTCCTGCTCGAACAGTACGAAACGCAGAAAACGTGGGCTTTACGCAACCCAAACTGTCAGTAAATTAAAAGTGAACAAAAGGTGAACGAGTTCAGTGAATCGGCTTAACCAAAACGTCCTGATACATAGTTTTCGGTCTTGATATCGCGGGGACGTGTAAAGATTTCAGTCGTTGGACCAACCTCAATCATTCGACCAGGACCACCTTCTGACAAGAAAAATGCGGTGTAATCAGATACTCGAGCAGCTTGCTGCATATTGTGAGTAACAATAATGATTGTCATGCTTTTTGAAAGCTCTGAAATAGTCTCTTCGATGCGCAGGGTTGATCCTGGATCTAGGGCTGAACACGGCTCATCCATCAGTAAAACCTTTGGCTGAACAGCGAGTGAGCGAGCAATACATAAGCGTTGCTGCTGACCACCTGAAAGCCCACCAGCATGTGCTCCAAGGCGATCCTTTACTTCATTCCAAAGTCCTGCTCGAACTAAACACTCTTCGAGTAACTCTTCTTTATTATCAACTTTAAGCTGTGCAAGCTTGATTCCTGACAAAACGTTTTCGCCAATTGTCATCGATGGGAATGGGTTTGGCTTCTGAAAAACCATACCGATTTGCAAGCGAATCTTGGTGACATCTGTGCCTGGAGCGTAAACATCTTTTCCATCAAGGAGAACCTCACCGGCCATAGCGGCAGTTGGGATAAATTCATGCATACGGTTGATAGTGCGAATAAAAGTTGACTTGCCGCAACCGGAAGGTCCGATGAGAGCTGTAACAGTTCCTGCTGCAAAATCTAATGAGACATCTTCTAGAGCTAAATGTGAACCAAACCATGCGTGTACGCCGCGGGCCTCAAGACCAGTACCCATGGGAGCTGAACCAGGTGACTTTTGGGTAGCACGTTGCTTTGATACATCGGCGAGTGATGAGGCAGCGTTATTCATTGATTCTCCTTGTTTAGCTTCCTTGTTTTTGTCTAAATTCTCACTCGTCATTTGCCCATCTTCTTTCCGCCAAGGGTACGTGCTGCGATAAACAAAGATAGGACAAGGACAAGTAAAACCAAAATACCTGTCCAGGCTCTTTGTAGTGATTCTGGCGTACCCAGAACTAAGCCCTTCCAAACATAGAAAGGAAGCGCGCTTTGATAATCCTTAAATGGATTTAAATTTAATTTATCGGCGCCACCAATAGTGAAGATGAGCGGCGCTGTTTCACCCGCGATACGTGCGACTCCCAGAATTGTTGCTGTGATGAGACCATTTCGTGCAGCAGGTACAACAATTGTGGCAACAGTTTTCCACTGCGTCGCACCAAGTGCAAGCCCTGCTTCACGAAGATCATGCGGAACTAACAACAAAACTTCTTGTGAAGTTCTGGTAACTGTTGGAATCATTAAGATTGCAAGAGCTAATGCGCCAGCTGCTCCAGAAGCTTTGAGCGGTGAAATTAAAATAACCGAAGTGAAAATAAATAGACCTGCAACAACTGAAGGCACGCCGGACATCGCTTGCACAATAAATTGAATGAATCCAGCACCTGGTCCACGAATTTCAGTTAGGTAAAGAGCGGTGAGAATTCCCATTGGAACAGAAATGATCATTGCTATCGAAATTAAATACAGAGTACCGACTAATGAATGAAGCAGTCCACCTTTGTCAATTGGGTCCAAAAATGATGCGTTAAACATTGTTTCAGTGAAAAGTGATGGGTGTAATCCAGCCGCGCCTTTTGTTACCGCCATGTACAAGATACTAAATACCGGCAAGAAGACAATTGCGGCTCCAACATAAATCAATGACGATGCGATGTTATCGCCCAATGCTTTCCGTCCGAACTTTCTAACTCCGACAACAACTTGAAGAATTGTTGAGATCAAAATAAAACAGACCATGAAGCCAATTTTGCCCTTTAGGCCTGTACCAAGTACCAACAAAAGAGAAGCAAGCGCTGAAAGCAGAATGACTCCAGCAGTTGTTCCCATGTCTCGAGGGGTTGCTTTCCAAGGACGTTGTGGCTTTACCTGAATCGTTGTCATTTACTTACCTGATTTCAAGGTCTGGCGGACAATAAAGTTTGCAAACATATTTACCAGCAATGTCATTACGAAGAGAATAAACCCAGCGGCAAGAAGCGCAGTTGTTTCATCTCCCGATGCTTCACCCCACTTCAAAATAATCAATGATGCGATGTTTCCACCTGCACCAAACAACACATGCCAGTTAGGTGCAAAAACTATATTTAGAACTGTATACACCGCAACAGTTTCACCAAATGCACGACCAAGGCCAAGCATTGCGCCGCCAACTACACCACTGCTACCAAATGGAAACACAACAGCTTTTATTACGCCCCATTTAGTTGCTCCAAGTGCGTATGCGGCTTGGATTCGATCCAATGGGGTTTGAGCAAATACTTCGCGAGATACGGAAGTAACAATTGGAATAATCATGATGGCAAGAACTAAGCCCGCAATAAATGGTGAGCGTTCAAAAAATGGTTCCGGTGCATCAAAAATCGGTATCCAATGTAAATACTTATAGATCAACTTTGCCCAGTAATTAGCCATCGGCATAAGTACGAAGAATCCCCAGAGGCCAAAGAGAACTGATGGAAATGCTGCCATTAAGTCCACAACTGAAACAAGGATTGTCTTTAGTCGGGCTGGTGCATAAAAAGTAAGAAACAATGCCATTGCAATTGAGAGAGGTACGCCAACTATTAAAGCAACTATTGAAATCAATACCGTTCCAATAAGCATTGCACCAACACCAAACGAACTAACAGAATTTCCATTTTCATCAACAGTTTTATCCCAGTTATAGCTAGTTAGAAAACTCCAGCCTTGTGAATGGAAGGTTTGTACTCCGCGATATGCCAAGAAAATCCCGATTAAAGTCAGGATTAAAAGCGCCGACATTCCAAAACTTGTTACAACACCGCGGAAAATCTTGTCCGATACACGTGGCTTGGTGGTGATTACGCGGGGGGCAGGGATATCTGCCGACTTGTTTTCAAGCAATGTCATGTGCTGAATCTTGTACATATACGGGATTTATTACATAGACCAAAGGTGTCTAGAAGGTTAACAAAAGGTGAAATCACCCCTTTCCCCCTAAGGTTTGCCCTATGCCTAATGAACAACCGAATCTGATCTGGATCGACTGCGAAATGACCGGACTATCCCTTGAAAAAGATGTCCTGGTCGAAATCGCCGTCCTTGTGACCGACTCTGATTTAAATGTCATCGGCGAAGGCGTCGATGTTGTCATCAAGGCGAGCGCAGAGCAGCTAGCCGGTATGAATGAGTTCGTCACACAGATGCACACCACCTCTGGCTTAATTACTGAAATCCCAAATGGCATCTCAGTGCAAGAGGCCGAGGCCAAAGTCATCGCCTATCTTGAAAGTGCATCAACTCAACCCGGCAAATCTCCGCTGGCTGGAAACTCAGTCAGTGTCGACAGATCTTTCATTGCTCGCGATATGCCGCTATTAAACGATTACCTGCATTACCGAACAGTTGATGTGTCATCGATTAAAGAGTTAACCCGCAGATGGTTTCCTAAGGCTTACTTTGGCGCCCCTGCAAAGACAGGCAACCATCGCGCCCTCGGAGATATTCAAGATTCAATCGCAGAGCTGGCCTATTACCGCCAAGCAGTCTTTATCTCCGCACAAAACGAGGGGCCAACCACCGCGTAACAGCGGGTAGACTTAGCACTTCATGGTGGACGTAGCTCAGCTGGTAGAGCACCCGGTTGTGGTCCGGGATGTCGCGGGTTCGAGCCCCGTCGTTCACCCCAAGTTTTAAAATGAATAACCCTTGCACCAATAAGTAGAGAGCCGGACCGAAATGATTTTCG
>CAIXVA010000001.1 GCA_903922745.1 uncultured Actinomycetes bacterium | reverse complement strand
GTAACAGTCAGCTTCAACTCTTCGCCAACGGCACGTAAAAGTGCGCTCAGCAGGTGGAAACGAAGTTGCCCACGGTTAAGTGATTCACCTGTTTCTAACTGCATTTGTGTTGTGTCGACCTTTGCGCGTTCAGCAAGAATTGAATCAATGCTGCCTTGTACCGTAGCTTGAGTGATTTTTGTATCTCCGACAGTTGCGGCTGCTCCAACTTGCGAGCATCCTGTTAACAAGAGCGCTGCTGCTGCTATTACTGCAATAATCTTCTTCACTGTGAGCTCGCTTTCGGTACTTCGCTTAGTTGGGTAAGGACCTCAACGACCCAGGCCAGAAGAGAAGTATCCACTATGTCGGGTGCATTCTGCGACGGATTCCATGAGGTTGCCTTTGGCAATGCCACTAAAACCGTGCTTGCCGCCCCCTTGTAGAGCGAACCTGGATACAAACGTGTCAGACGCAACTGGCGCGATTCAGGTAAAACTAATGGCGCTAATCGAAGGAATTTGCCTTGCACTACAACTTCAGTCAATTTCACAGCTTTTGCTTGTGCACGCAATGCTGCAACACCTAATAGCGCCTTTGCCTCTTCCGGTAATTCGCCAAATCGATCAAGTAACTCGGCTTCGATGGATGAAACATCAGTTGGTGATTTCACATCGGCTAAACGACGATATAAATCAAGGCGTAATCTTTCGCCCGGAACATATTCTGAAGAAAGATGTGCATTAATTGGAAGTTCAACTTTACATTCTGAAACCTTTTCTTCAGTTTCGATAATTCCTGTCTTATATTCTTGAACCGCTTCACCCACCATGCGCATATATAAATCAAAGCCAACATCGGCAATGTGGCCCGATTGTTCACCACCCAAAAGATTTCCTGCACCGCGAATCTCTAAATCCTTAAGCGCTACTCGCATTCCTGAACCAAGGTCTGTGTTTGTAGCAATTGTTGTTAATCGCTCATGAGCTAATTCGGATAGTGGTTCATCAGCTGAATATAAGAAATAGGCGTACGCACGCTCGCGGCCACGCCCAACGCGCCCACGAATCTGGTGAAGTTGTGACAGTCCAAATCGATCTGCACGTTCAACAATTAGCGTGTTTGCATTTTGAATATCCAAACCACTTTCAACAATGGTTGTACACACCAAGACATCAAAGTCTCGGTTCCAGAAAGCAAGGATTACATCTTCGAGTTCACCTTCAGACATCTGTCCATGTGCAACTCGGATGCGAGCTTCTGGAACAAGTTCCTTTAAGTGCAACGCTTTGCGATCAATGCTTTCAACGCGGTTATGCAAATAGAAAATTTGACCATCACGCAGTAATTCTCGATGTATAGCCGCAGCAATCTGCGCTTCTTCGGCAGGGCCGACATAGGTCAGGATTGGATGTCGCTCTTCGGGTGGAGTCGTAATCGTGGACATTTCACGAATACCCGTCACAGCCATTTCAAGTGTGCGCGGAATCGGTGTTGCAGACATAGCCAGAACATCCACGGTTGTTCGCAATTTCTTCAAGGATTCTTTTTGTTCAACACCAAATCGCTGTTCTTCATCAACTATGACTAATCCCAGATCTTTAAACTGCACATCATTTGAAAGTATTCGATGAGTACCAATAACAACATCAACTGAACCCGCAGCCAGGTTGGCCAAGATCTCTTTACTCTCTTTAGCTGTATTGAATCGAGATAATCCAGCAACCTTTAGTGGGAAGCCTGCATATCTTTCTTCGAAGGTCTTTGAGTGTTGTTGCACCAACAATGTGGTTGGAACAAGGACTGCAACCTGTTTGCCATCCTGCACAGCCTTAAATGCGGCACGAATTGCAATCTCAGTCTTTCCATACCCAACATCACCGCAAATAATGCGATCCATTGGATAGGGGCGTTCCATATCTTGTTTCACATCGTTAATTGTTGACAGCTGATCAGGAGTTTCAATGTATGAAAATGAGTCTTCTAACTCTCGTTGCCACGGTGTATCGGCAGAGAATGCAAAACCTGGAGAACTAGTACGGGCTGCATACAACCTGATTAATTCACCGGCGATCTGACGCACGGCCTTGCGGGCGCGGCCCTTTGCTTTTTGCCATTCGCCGCTACCGATTCGGTGAACAGTAGGTGCTTCCCCACCAACATACTTTGATACTTGTTCAAGAGCATCAGTTGGCACAAATACTCGATCGCCAGGTTGTCCGCGCTTTGCAGGTGCGTATTCGATAATTAAATATTCGCGTGTAACACCAGCAACCGTGCGCTCCAGCAACTCAACATAGCGACCGATTCCATGTTGTTCGTGCACAACATAATCACCACTCTTAAGCTCTAGTGGGTCAATGGCTTGCTTTCGTTTTGAGGGCATACGGTCACTATCTTTAACCGTGCCTTTACTTCCAGTTAGATCTCGTTCGGTCATAAAGAAAACTTGATCTTCTGCACTTTCAAAACCGTGGGTAATGATTGATGTTGTTAAATGAATACTGCCTTTTGTTGGCACGGCGACCAAATTCTCAACAATCAGTACCGGCAGATCTGCTCCTCTAAAAATTCCCGCATACCGTTCCAGCATTCCATGTCCATGAGTAGCAAAAATGACTGTTCGATGTTCTTCTAGTGATTGGCGCAGGACCTCAACGGTGCGCTCGATGTCTCCGCGCATTGGATCGATTGGCGCATAATCTAAAAAGAGTGTGTCCTCTTCAAGATCTGTTCCGAATGGACTTAATTCCGCGGTACTTAATCCACATCTAACAGTCTCTTCTTTGAGCTCATCCCATGAAATATATGTGCCAGCACCATCGTGTAGTGGAGCTATTGCACCAAGTGCCGCATTGGACCATGAAGCATTCAGAAACTCTTCATTTGTTGCTAACAAATCTGCCGCCCTAGAACGAATACGTTGCTCGTCGATAAAAACAATCTGCGTGTTTGCCGGCATGCGGGATAACAGTGTTTCTGTCTCATCAATAAGCAATGGAATCAGTGACTCCATGCCCTCGAAAGCAATACCTTCGCTTATTTTTTCTAACATCTCAGCGGCGGCCGGATACTGATCTTTGACTTCAATAGCGCGGTGTTTGACTTCAGGCGTTAATAGCATTTCTCGACAAGGGTAGATATCTATGCTGCCGATAACGGGTGCAAATGTGCGTTGATCTGATACTTCGAAATAACTAATATCTTCAATTTCATCACCAAAGAAATCAATACGAATTGGGTGATTGCTGAGTGGTAAGAAGAGATCAACGATGCCGCCTCGAACAGCGAACTCTCCGCGGCGTTCAACTAGATCAGTGCGTGAATATGCCAAGGAAGATAAGTGGCGAACTAATTCATCCATTGATTGCTCTTTGCCAATTTCTAACTTCATCAATGGCGTGGAACCAAGATTGCTGATGATTCGATGAATCGCCCCGCGCACAGGTGTTACAACAATTGGATTTATCGAATGCTTGTTTTGTAATGAATAAAGAGTTTGAATTCTTTTTGCCACGGTGTCACTGCGTGGGCTTAATCGCTCGTGAGGCAATGTTTCCCATGCCGGAAATTCCAAGACATCGTCATAGAGCTCGCGTAATTCATTGACAAGATCTTCACTGCTACGACTTGAGCTAGTGACAACTAATAACGGATGTGATGATGCGCGAGCGGCAAGTAAGAATGGATACATCGATTGCGGTGCCACAATATGAGATGCATCGGGTGCAATTGGTAGGACGGGAATAAGTCCACGCATACATGCCTCCAATGCCTTATGGCCCCATTTCCTTTTGGATGGGGGTCCAAATGGAGGGGCTTGAACTGCTCAGTCTAATTTGTTTTGAGCAGACCTCGATACCTGAGAGGATTGCCCAATGAGCCAGAGCCCTATCGCTGCAGATGATGCAGGACTACGTAGCGATGTGCGCCGCCTTGGAGATTTGCTCGGCCAAACACTTGTCCGCCAAGAAGGTCCCGAACTTTTAGCATTGGTCGAAGAGGTACGTAAGTCTGTTCGCGAAGGAAAAGGCGCAGAAATTCTTGCCAAACTTTCAGTGGAAGATTCTGTTCAATTAGTGCGTGCATTTAGTACTTATTTTCACCTAGCAAATGTTGCAGAACAAGTTCACCGTGCACGCGTTTTAGCTGAAGCACGAGCAACCGGTGGTTCGTGGCTAGCACGAGCTGTTGATCGAATTGATGAGGCTTTAAAAGCACAGACACCTGGACATGAATTAACGAAAAAAGATATCGAGCAATGGGTCAGTGCAATGTCAGTTCGCCCTGTCTTTACCGCTCACCCAACCGAAGCTGCACGTCGTTCGGTACTCAATAAATTAGGGAGCATTGCAGAATTATTAGATGATCCACGTAATCCTTCACAGCAAGATCGTTTGGCAGAGACAATCGATTTATTGTGGCAAACAGATGAACTTCGCTTAGGTCGACCAGAACCGTTGGATGAAGCACTTAACGCTTTGTATTACCTTGACGATTTATTCACTCAGACTGTTCCCGAAGTTCTTAATGATTTTGCTAAAGAAATGAAGCGCATCGATGTTGAGGTGCCTATTACCGCTCGCCCATTGTCTTTTGGTAACTGGATCGGTGGAGATCGCGATGGAAACCCAAACATCACCGCCCAAGTTACAACTGATGCGATGGTGCTGCAGGTTGGGCATGCAATTCGTGTAACTATCGCTGCGATGAATGATTTGCGTCAGATGCTCTCTGTTTCAACAAAGATTGTTGGGGCAACGCCAGAGCTATCTGCATCTGTTGCAAAAGATTTGGCCAATATCCCTGAGTTTGAACCACGTTTCTTGCGCCTTAATTCTGAAGAGCCGTACCGCTTAAAGGCAACAGCGATAGTCCACCGTTTGGCATTTACCCGTGATCGTCATGCAAAAGACGCAGCACATGTTCCTAATCGAGATTACGCAAACACCGCCGAACTGTTGGCAGATCTAGTGTTGATGCGTGATTCGTTAATGGCTCACCGCGGTGAATTGATTGCTACGGGCTTACTTGAGCGCACAATTCGCACAGTGGCGGCGTTTGGAATCAACCACGCAACCATGGACATTCGTGAACATTCAGATGCTCACCACCATGTTTTAAGTCAGATAGCTGGCGTGGATGGATATCTAGCTAAGTCCCACGATGAAAAATT